>CAZXLM010000011.1:0-26761 GCA_964642055.1 uncultured Acutalibacter sp.
GACGAGATCGACACGGCTTCTCAGATCGTGACAGAGCGGGCCCACGAGGACGCCAACATCATCTGGGGCGCTACTTTCGACGAAAGCATGGAAGACGAAATGACGGTGACTGTGATTGCCACCGGCTTTGAGGGCATGAACGGCGAACGGGCCAAGAGCAATCTTGACCTGGTGGATCTGGAGGACGACGATTTTCTCAGCAGCTCCTCCACGCCTGCGGCTCCTGCCGCTGCAGTCCGTTCCGAAGAGCCCAGGGTGGATCCTGCCGTGATCGATGATGACGATACCTTCACCGATATCATGTCTATTTTCAACCGCAAGTAAGCGGGACTTTATCAGGAACACAGAGGATGCCCTTTTGGTGTCCTCTTTTTCTTCTCCGCCTTAAACGCGGAGGCATACTGATTTCAGGAGGAACATATAATGAGCGGAATGATCCACGGCGTACATCACATTGCCCTAAAGCCTACCAGAGAGCAGTACGGGAAAACGGTATCCTTTTACACCCAGCTTCTCGGCATGACCGTCAAACAGAGCTGGGGCGACTCGGACTGTCCCTGCCTGATGGTTTCCTGTGGGGACAATTCCTGCATGGAGATTTTGCCCCAGCCCTCGGACTTTACCTGCCCCAAAACCGGTCCTCTTACCCATGTCGCCTTTGCCACCGACAAAGTGGACGAACTTATTGAAGCGGTCCGGGCCGCGGGATATCCCATTCATGTAGAACCTAAGGACGTGCAGCTTGGCGAAAGTGAGAGCCGCATCGCCTTTTTCTATGGCCCCACCGGTGAAGAGATCGAACTGTTTTGGGAAAAGGGCAGCTGCTGATGGTCGGTTGTTGAAGTTGTTCTGCCGGCAGTCCGATAGAGTAGAGAGCGGGGAGGAAGCGCTGTGGAAGAATTGAAATGCGATACCGCCGAACTGGCGGAACGGGCGGCTTCTCTGCGGGCGGGCCAGCGTGTGCTGCTTTCGGGCATTGCCTATACCGCCCGGGACGCAGCCCACAAGCGTATTGCCGGGCTGCTTGACAGGGGAGAACCTCTGCCTTTTGAGCTGGAGGGCGCGGCCATTTACTATGCTGGTCCCACCCCTGCGCCGGAGGGACTGGCAGTGGGCTCCTGCGGGCCTACCACCAGCGCCAGAATGGATCCCTACACCCCCAGGCTTCTGGATCTGGGTCTCAAGTGCATGATCGGCAAGGGAAAACGAGGACCCCAGGTGATAGAGGCCATCAAGCGCAACGGCGCGGTGTATCTCTGCGCCCTTGGCGGTGCCGGGGCCCTGGCTGCCCAGTGCATTGTAAAGGCGGAAGTCATCGCCTTTGAGGATCTCGGCTGTGAGTCCGTCAAACGGCTGACACTTCGGGATTTCCCTCTGATCGTTGGCATTGACAGCGCTGGAGAAAGCATTTTGTCCTGAGAGAAAATTACAAACCGGTTACAGAAAAAGCGCGGGTGGCAGCCCGCATTTTCTGACTGTGGGAAAGGCATGTATTTTTATGTTCGACGCAATCATGAAAGTCCTTGTAAAGGATTACGACTGCCCGGAACGTCCGGAGGTCAGGGAAAAAAGCGGCCGCGCCGCGGGAGCGGTGGGCATCGTGACAAATCTTCTGCTGTTTGCGATCAAGTTCATCGCAGGGCTTTTGTCAAACAGTCTGGCAATCCTTGCGGACGCTGTGAACAACCTGAGCGATTCCGGTTCTTCCGTCGTCATGCTGGTGGGATTCAAGCTGGCAGGAAAGCCCGCCGATGAAAAGCACCCATTCGGCCATGCCAGAATGGAATATCTTTCCGGCGTGACAGTGTCTTTCATCGTCCTGTTTCTGGGTCTGCAGCTGGGCATCAGCTCTGTGCAAAAAATCATTTCTCCGGAGGAAGCGGAATTTGGAGGCCCGGCCTTGGCGATTCTGGGCATCTCCATTCTGATCAAGCTGTGGCAGTGCTTTTTCTATCGCAGCGTTGGAAAGAAGATACGCTCCGAAGCGGTGCTCGCCACCTCCGGAGACAGCCGCAACGATGCCATTACTACCACTGTAGTGCTGCTGGGTGCTGTGATCACAAGGCTTACCAGCGTCAATCTGGACGGCTTCCTGGGTTTGGCGGTGGCGGTGTTTATCGTGATCTCCGGTATCAAGCTGATCATGGAAACAGGGAACCCGCTGCTGGGCGAAGCGCCGGAGCCGGAGCTTGTCCGCTCCATTTATGAAAAAATACTGTCTTACGATGGCATTATAGGCCTTCACGACTTGACAGTCCACAATTACGGCGCGGGAAGGTGCTTTGCCTCCGTTCACTGCGAGGTCCCGGCAGAAGAGGATATTTTGAAAAGCCACGATGTGATAGACAACATCGAGCGGGATTTCAAGGAGCAGGAGCATATCCAGCTCGTGATCCATCTGGATCCGGTGGTCACTAACGATCCCCGCACCAGTCTTTTGCATGAGCAGGTGCTGCAGGCTGTGAGAGAGCTCTACCCCCAGGCGTCTATTCACGATTTCCGGGTGGTTTGGGGCGTCACTCATTCCAATGTGGTCTTCGACGTGGCTATGCCTTTCTCCGTCACGGATACGGAGCAGCAGATCGTTGAATCCGTTTCCCAGGCGGTGTCCCAACTCGATCCCAGCTACCGCACAGTCGTTACCGTGGACCGGGAAGGCGTGGTCAACGATCTGGAAAGCTGAAAAAGCACAAAAACAGAAGGCGGCGCTTCGCTTCGAAGTGCCGCCTCCCTTTTATGCGGGAAAAAGCGCCCGGATTTATTCCTTTTTCCTCGTTTTGAAAAGAAATAGAGCAAAAGAGAGAGAATTGCATAACAGGGCGGCGGGTAAAAGCCAGCTGTTTTTTCTGTCCTGAATGATGCAGATGGCGATGCAGACCAAAGCTGTAACGCAGAGCAGGATACCGAATATCTGCCACGATTTTACCCTGCGGCTTTTTTCATAATGATGCCTCCAGATTCTTGCGGCTTTTCTAAAAGGAGGGTGTTTTCGGCAAGTATGGAAACGGCTCTCAACCGTTTCCATACCACACGTCTATTTCTTCCCGCCTGGGCGGTTCAAATAACGCGGCGCATTTGGCGGCAATGCTGGGGTCCACAAAATAGGTCCCCGCCGGGGCTTCCCGGTTGCGCTTTTCCATGTTCCGACGCCAGGCAGCATCGGATACCTCGATGTAATGCCACTGGGTCTCAAAGCCCCGGCTGCGGAAAAAGTCTTCCGCTTCCCGACGGCTTTCCGCAGTCCAGAAGCCCCAGTCCAGAATTACGCTGACGTGAAGCCCTAATAGTTCAGCTGCCTTTTGAAACAGATAGGCTCGGGCTTTTTGGGTGATCTCTTCATGACGGTCTCCCAGCTGCGAGTCGAACAGGGCCAGGGTCAGCTCATCGCAGGAAAGCAGCGCGGAGGGAGTTCCTTTTTGCAGTCGGTTTACATAAGTACTTTTCCCGCTGCAAATTTTCCCACAGATCAAAATGGCCTTCGCACTTTCCATATTAGGCCTCCAGATAAGCTTTCAAGGAGTCCAGACGTTCCAGCCCCACGGCTTTTCCCTCGTCGTACAGGGCCTGAAGCTTCTCCCTGTCCTTTTCCGTGCGGGAGACCGTCACCGGCTTCCTGGGGCGGATCACCAGCACCCGTCCCTGCAATTCCAGAGACTCCAGCTGGTCCAGCTCCCGATTGTACCGGCGGGGGACATTCAAAAGGGACTGCACCAGCTCCGGGTATTTCCTGTAATACCTGGCGTAGGCCCTGGCGGCGCTCCCCCTTACGGGAACCTTGCGGTAGCCGTGCTCCCGGGTGGTGATTACCACGATTTTTTCATACCCCTCGTCCAGCGCCTGCTGATAGGGGACGGAAACGGATACCCCGCCGTCCAGACAGGGAACGCCGTCCACCTGCACCATAGGAGCCAGCAGCGGCATGCTGGCGCTGGCGCGAATGGCGGCGTAAATGTCGGAACAGTCGCTCTTTTCAAAATACATGGGCCTGCCCGTCACGCAGCTTGTGGCCACAGCAGTATACTTACAGGGGGAGTTTTCAAAGGTGTCCCAGTCAAAGGGCAGCAGGTTTTTGGAAATTTCCCCGAACAGAAAATCAAAATTGAAAATGCTCTTGTGAAGGATCAGGTTCCGCACGCCGAGGTACCGCTTGTCGTTTACATAATCCAGGTTGACCTTCGCCGTGCGGCCAGGCTGTTCGGCAACCAGATTTGCGCCGGTCAGCGCCCCGGCAGACACGCCGAACACACCGTCAAACTGAAACCTGTTTTCCATCATCAGATCCGTCACGCCCGCAGAGAACATACAGCGGAGGGAGCCCCCCTCCAATACGAGTGCTTTTCTTCCCATGCTTTCAAACGCCGCCTTTCTTTTTGCCTGTCAGCTTTATTTTACCACTGGGAGACAGGCTTTTGCAAGGGATAACCCTTGATTTCCCTTTTGAAAGCAGATATAATATGCCACGATGCGCAGACAGAAAGGAAGACCGGAAAATGCGAATGAGAAAAAAAGCGTGGGCGCGGCCGGAGCTTGCCGCCTGCCCTTATTATATTTCGGAACCGGAGGCTCTTCTGGGCCGCTGGACGGAGCGGTTCGGGGCAAAGCGTCCCATTCACCTGGATCTGGGCTGCGGGAAATGCGTATTTCTGGCGGAAGCCGCCAAAACCCACAGAGACGTGAATTTTATCGGCATCGATCTGAGCTACGATATTCTGGGCGTGGGTAGGAGAAACATTCAGGCGGCTTTTCCCGAGGGAGAACAGCCTGACAATGTGCTGCTCTGCTATTATAACATTGAACGGCTCCCGCGGATTTTCGCGCCGGGGGAGGGGCCGGGGAGGGGGATAGAGCGTATGTACATCAATTTCTGCAATCCCTGGCCCACCGCCCGGCACCACAAACGCCGCCTGACCCATACCCGGCAGCTGGAAATGTATCGCTCTCTGTTAAGTGAGAACGGAGAGATCTGGTTTAAAACGGACAACGACGATCTGTATCTTGGTACCAAGCGCTATCTGGAAGAGGCTGGTTTTACTGTCTTTTTCGATACCCGGGACCTTCACGCCGAGAATGACCCGGAAAATATCTTGACGGAGCATGAGATCATGTTCACGGGGGAAGGGATCAAGATCAAGGCGCTGCGGGCCAGAATGAAATAAAGAAGGAGCGCTTCGGGATATCCTGAAGCGCTCCTTCTTGTCACCTGAAAACCATTCGCTGGAGAGTGGTTCAAAGCGGTTTCGGAACAGGACCGATTTCACTTTATAAAAGCTGAGAATCATCATATTAGACACAGATTTCCGCTTGAAAACGATGGATTCTCGTTCTGTGTCGTGTACTTTCTTCACCCAAAAAGCTATGATACACGCGAAAGGAGAGCAAATTCCAATGGATCAAAAGAAAATCGGAGCATTCTTAAAAGAACTTCGTAAAGAAAAACAGATGACGCAAGAACAACTTGCGGAAATACTCGGTGTAACGAATCGCAGTATTTCGCGCTGGGAAAACGGTGTGAATATGCCGGATTTCGACTTGGTAATTGAGATTGCCAATTATTATAACGTCAACATAGAAGAAATTCTGGATGGAGAAAGGAAAAGCGAAATGATCGACAGGAAGACCGAACAAATACTTTTGAAAGTGGCGGACTACGAAAGTAATGAAAAGCAGAGCTTTTCAAAGCGCGTTTGCGGGTTGTTTATTGCGGCGATCCTTGCATTTGTCCTGTACGGTGTGCTGAATTTTACAGGCCTTGATACAAAAGACGGATATGAGCAAATTGCTTCCTACGCTATGGGGATTGTAGGCGGCGCACTTTTGGTGGGCGCGCTGTATACAAGCGGATATATGGCAAAGATACAGGCGTTCAAAAAAAGGATCCTGTATAAATCCGGGAAATCAAGCGATGAAGTGCAGAACAGAAAAGGCATAAAAGGAAATACAGTTTTTTGGACTGTACTGAGCATTACTTTGCTTGCCGCAGGCGTTGCTTTCGGCATCGTGGCAATCCTCGGACACACGGCTGCTTATTCGGCATCGATATCCTGCCTTTGCGCAGGGACTGTATGGACAGTGACAATCATACAGGAAAGAAGAAAACGGTAAGGCAATACAGCGCGGAATGGCTGAAAATTTCTTTTCTATATCTGAAAGCAGAGCCACATTTACCCATAGAAAATCAGGACTTTCCGACCGGCTGAAGAATTCATTGATAGTTTCGTTTATTTTTAGAATGGCGAACGCATCTGCTTAAAACGCAACTTCCCTGCTGAGGAGTTCTTTTGTGCGGTTCGCGCAATCTGGAGCGGTTTTACTTCGCCGAAGGATAGTTATTAAAAACGGTATGGATAATGTGGGGTTTATAGCTTGAAATCATCTTCGCTGTACCGTTCGCCGCGAAGAAGCGGGGCGGAGCGCGGCTCCCGCAGGAGAGGGTCATATTCAAACTTTTTGCATTTGCCGTCCTTTACCGACAGACGAAGCGTGCAGAGCGGCGGGTCTCCCTGTTTTGCGCCGTTGTGGCGGCAGTACCGGCAGTCAAGCTCGACGTCGTTTCCAAACAGGGCTTTTTTTCTCTTCCTTCCAAACATGCGTTTTTCTCCTGAATTGAGTTGTTAGGTTTTAGCTGTCAGTTGTTAGACTGGGTCTCCTTGGTTTTAAGGCGTGAGCACGCACCGGCCTTTTGCCTTCCCTGTGCAAGGGGAGGCGGGCCATGCGACAGCATGGCGGAAGGGTTGTCAGCGTACCAGCCGGGAAGCGCTGCGCACCTGCTTTTTCGATCCCAGCTTCTCATGGTTTTTATGAGGAGCTTTGCCGCCTTGCCAACAACTAATATCTTACGGCTAAACTCTGGACTCAGTATATCATACCTTCTGCTTCGGTGCAACCGGTTCCGGCGCGTCCGTCTTTTCCGATGCGATCAGCAGAAAGGCCATGCACATCAGCAGCAGGGAAAGCCCGCCGGCCATAGTTCCGGAAAGGGCGCTGACGTCCCGCACCGCACCTGCGGCGGAAAGGGTTTCCACTGCGCCACCGGGAAACAGGGCTGAAAAGAGAGCATAGGTCCCGGCGGCCAAAGCCCCGTGTAGAAAACGGAACAGGAAAAATTTCCATTTTCTGACGGGGAAGCTCTTGAAAAAGGAAAAGATCTGCAAATGGACGCACAGCCCTCCAAATGCCAGGCCGAAAGCATAAAAGGAGGCGCCTGCCCGGAAGCCGCCGGCCACCCCTACGCCGCCGGTGACTTCGATCAGGAAGGAAAGCAAAACTGCGGATTCCGCCGGGGTGAAGATCCCCGGATAGGCAATGCACCGGGAAAGGAACTGATAGACGCCGGCGCCGTGCAGAATGGCGGTGAAACCGGAAAAGAGCACGATGCAGGCGCACATTTTTAAAACGCTTGCGGAAGCATCGGCGGCGGATCGCGTCAGCGCTCCGCCGGGAGCGGTGGCGCGGCCCATCGCTTCCTTTTCCGGGCAGGGGATCCCCAAGCCTGACACCACGCCCAGCAGCAGGCCGGACAGGGTGACGGAAAAGAACAGGATCCAGCCGTTCCGAAAGCTGTGCAGCACCGTGCCGCCCAGATAAGTCACCACAAAAGCAATGCCGGGATTGACGCAGAACAGCATCATGCGCCCGGCTTGTTCCTCTGTGATCTTTTTCTGTTCTAACAGGAGAGAGGCTCCTCGCGCCCCGGCGGGATAGCCGCCGATAAAGCTCATCAGAATGGGCATGGCGCAGACAGAGGGCAGACGAAACACGTGACGGCACAAAAATCCCAGGCAGCCGCCCAGCGCCTCTCCCGCCCCTGAAAGGACCGCAAAGCTTACAAGGGCCATGAATGGGAACAGCGAGGGTACAAGCACCGTCAGGCAATAGAGCACGCTTTTTGCCACGTTGTTCTGCACCTTTTCCGGAAAAGCCAGCAGCGCCGCCATCACGCAGAGAAGGGCCAGGGCGCAGAATTTTGCGGACGCAGAGCGCAAAAGGGAACGGATCTGAAAAAAGGACGATTTTCCCCGCGCAGTTTCCAATTCCATTGTGATCACCTCCTTAGATGATTATGAAAAAGCCCTGTTATACATTCGGGCGGGGCAACATACTATTTCTGGAAAAGGAGGAATGACTGTGGAACAGCGGGGAATCGGGAATTCGCTGATTCAGCTTACGGGCAACAGGACCGCCGTGGTGGACGGCTGCGATGGGATCGTGGATTACGACGACGAGCAGGTGATCCTCCGCGCCGGCAGGCTCACGGTGCGTTTTTCCGGCAGAAGCTTAAGGCTTTGCCGCCTGACGGAAAATTCCGCGGTCATCGAAGGCTTTATCAGCGCGGTGGAGTATATGAGATAGGAGGCCGGGATATACGGCGGCCTGGAATTTCCCGGAGATTTTTGTCTGCCGGGCGTATTACACCATGAGTTGAGGAGAAACCATGCTGGAAAAAATTTTTCATCACTTGACCGGTTACGCCGAATTCGAGATCCTCGGGGACTCCCCCCGGTTTCTGAATATGGCGGCAAAAAGCGGTCTTGGCCTCTGGGGCTTTTCCAGGCGGGAGGGAAAAGCGGCCGCCTGCTGCCGCGCCCGGGACTACAGGCGGCTGCGTCCTCTGGCCCGGCGGTGCCATACTCGGCTTAGATATGTAAAAAAGGGCGGGCTCCCATTTTACCTTTGCAGGATTTTCCGGCGCAAGGGTATGCTGGCGGGATTGTTGTGCGGAATAGGGATCTACTGCTTTTTGAGCTCTTTTGTGTGGGGTGTCAGCGTAACGGGCACAGATCGTCTAAACGACAGGCAGGTGCTGGAAGCGGCCAGGGCCAACGGCGTATATCTGGGCGCGAAAAAGGAGAGCTTCGCGCCGCGTCTGGCGGCTCACGGCATTGCGGCGGATCTGCCCCAGTTGAAATGGGCGGCGGTCAATACAAACGGCTGTTTTGTGGAGGTGGCCGTCGGCGAAGGAGCTGAAACCCCTGAAATCACCGACGATTTCAAATGGTCAAATATTGTGGCCTCCCGCGCCGGAACGATCCGCTCTGTGGAGGCGGAACGGGGCCGGCCGGAGGTTTCCCCGGGCGACACGGTACAGGAGGGTGATCTGCTCATTGCCGGGCTTTACGAGGAAAAGCTGGATCCCTACAGCCCGCCGCCAAAGGATCCTTATGAAGCCCTGGGGGCAGCGCGGGGCAGAGTAACAGCGGAGACTTACCGGGAGTTTACCGTTCAGGTATCTGCCGAAAAGCGTCAGTGGGTTCCCACGGGGAAGAAACAGGTGAACGCTTCCCTGTGTGTGTTCGGCCTGAAGATCCCGCTGGGCTTCCATACGGTCCCACAGGAGAAAACCGGATTTTACGGCGAAAGCTCCGAAGTGGTTGCCCTGGACGTCGTTCTGCCCCTGTCTCTGGAACGGGACATGTATGATTTTTTAGAGGAGGAAACACGCACCCTGAATGAAGAAGAACTGAAGGAAGCGGCTCTTTTAAAGCTCCGAGAGGCTCAGCGGGCGGAGCTGCCGGAGGGGAGCAGAGTGGTCAGCGAGGAACTGGAGTACGGTTTTCCGGAGGGAATGTGTATTCTGGGCGCAAAATGCCGCTGTGAGGAAGAAATCGGGGAGACACGGGAAATTTTGGTCAAATAGCCGGAATTTAAGCGAAATTTTTAGGCATTCAGCATATGTTTTTTTGTTGAAGTGGTTTCGCGAAATGTGGTATAATAGCCGCAGGACGGCTATTATACGAATTTAAATTTGTCCCGGCCAGTTCTTCGCTTTGCTCAGACGGCCGATGGACACATTATACCAACGCACGTTCCGTGCTTATGGTATAATAAACACAAAGTTGCGGTCGGGCCGTTCGCTTGTGAGTTTGATAAACTGAGCCCTCGTGCGCCCACCGCAGGTGTAGCATAATAGCCGCAGAGCAATTATTACGGAGCCCCCTGAGTTGCGAAGCAGCTCTCTTTTCTTTCGGGATAAGCGCAGAGCTGCAAAGCGGGTCGGGCTTCATCGAAGTGAGTCAAAATTATTACCACATATATTGACAGGAGATACCTTGGAACAGAAAATCAATTTAGACAGGATCGAGCAGGCGGCGGAGCTGTTTGGCAGCTTTGACGGGAATATAAAACTGCTGGAAAGGGAATACGGAGTCACCCTGGTGTTCCGGGATTCCGAGCTGAAAATAACGGGCGAGGACCCGGAAGCTGTGGATAAGGCCGCCCGGGCCGTCCGCAGCCTTGTTGCACTGGCGGGAAGCGGAGAGACCCTGACCGAGCAGAACGTGCGTTACTGCATACGCATGGTCTCGGAGGACAGCGAGGACAAGGTGGTAAAGCTTGCGGGGGACTGCATCTGCATCACCAGCAAGGGAAAGCCCGTGAAGCCCAAAACAGTTGGGCAGCGCACCTACTGCGAGGATATCAGGAATAATACCATTACCATCGGGGTAGGCCCTGCCGGAACGGGCAAGACCTATCTGGCGGTGGCCATGGCAGTAACGGCGTTCCGCGCCCAGCAGGTCAACCGCATCATTCTGACCCGCCCGGCGGTGGAGGCTGGAGAAAAGCTGGGTTTCCTGCCGGGGGATCTTCAGCAGAAAGTGGACCCCTATCTGCGTCCTCTGTACGATGCCCTGTTCGACATGCTGGGGGCTGAGACCTACCAGCGGTATGTGGAGCGTGGCAGCATCGAGGTGGCGCCGCTTGCCTATATGCGCGGCCGCACGCTGGACGACAGCTTCATCATTCTAGACGAGGCCCAGAATACCACCAACGAGCAGATGAAAATGTTTTTGACCCGGCTTGGTTTCAATTCCAAGATGGTCATCACCGGGGATATTACCCAGATAGACCTGCCGGACGGGAAGCGTTCCGGACTAAAAGACGCGGTGCGGATCTTGAAGGGTGTGAATGACATCGCCCTTTTCCGGTTCACGGAAAAGGACGTGGTCCGCCATAAGCTGGTGCAGGATATTATCAGGGCCTACGAAAAGTCAGACCGCAGATAAATTCCAAAAATCCAAAAAGAAAGGAATGGGAGAAGTAGTATGGAAAAAATCAGAGTCATCATTTCCAACCGGCAGAAGCAGGTGAAGATCCCCACAGGCCTGCGTATGCTGATCCGCCGGTGCTGTCATGCCGTGCTCCAAATGGAGAGCTTTCCGGATCCTGCCGAGATCAGTGTCTCTTTCGTGGATAACGAGCAGATCAGAGAAATGAATCGCCAGTATCGGGAAAAGGATTCCAATACGGACGTACTCTCTTTCCCCATGGGAGAAAATGGACAATACGATGTAAACCACGAGACCGGCGCGAAGATCTTGGGGGACATTGTGATTTCCATGCCCCGGGCGGTGGAGCAGGCACAGGCCTACGGACACAGCCTGGAGCGGGAGGTGGGATATCTCACGGCTCACTCCATGCTGCATCTGCTGGGATACGACCACGAAAAAGGCGGCTTGGACCGGGTCCGTATGCGGGAAAAGGAAGAAAGGGTCATGCAGGAACTGGGCCTGCCTGCAAGCTCCAGCTACGCTCCTGATGCAGAATAGTACCGGCCCGCACAGGCGAACATTCTTTGACAGCTTCAGGGATGCGTTCCGGGGGATTTGGGATTGCATCGTTTCCGAGCGGAATATGCGGATCCATGTGACTGCCTGCTGCTATGTACTGTTTTTTGCTTTCCGGTTGAAGCTGTCCCGGGGGGAAATAGCTGCGCTGGCGCTGACCATAGGCGCCGTTATGTCGTCAGAGGCCATGAATACGGCGGTGGAGAAGCTGTGCGATTTCACGCAGAAGCGGCTGAACCCCCATATCCGCATCGTCAAGGACGTGGCTGCGGGGGCCGTGCTTTTGAGCGCGCTGGCCGCCGTGCTTGTAGGCGCGGTGATCTTTCTCCGTCCGGAGCTTTGGCAGGCGGTGCGGGATATCTGCTCCCGGCCTGTTTCTCTGGGATTATTTGTGCTGTCTGCCGCCGCTGCGCTGGTTTTTGTCTTCGTAGGTCCTGGAAGGCTTGCGGAGGCGCTGGGCAGGCGCGGGAAAAAATAGATCACCGGCGGGTTTATCCCGCCTTTTTCTTGGAAAGGAAACATGTATGGATTTTGAAACTATGCCGGAAGGCCGTTCCGCCTATATTGCCATTGTGGGAAAGCCGAATGTGGGAAAATCCTCCACGCTGAACCGGCTGATCGGTCAGAAGGTCGCCATTGTCTCGAAAAAGCCCCAGACCACCCGCAACAGGATCATGGGCGTGCTGACTCGGGACGGATGCCAGCTTGTCTTTCTGGATACCCCCGGACTTTTAAAGCCCCGGGATTCTTTGGGGGACTATATGGTAAAGTCTGTCACCTCCACGGTGGACGGCGTTGACGCCTGCCTGCTGGTGACAGAAGCCGGAGCCAGAGTTTCCAAAGCGGACGAAGAGCTGATCGGCCGTTTTCGAGACGGCCATATCCCGGCCATACTGGCCATCAACAAGATCGACCTGCTTTCCGACAAGAGCCGTCTGATGGGGCAGATCGCGGAGTTTTCCGCCTTGTACGATTTCCGGGCGGTGGTGCCCATGTCCGCTAGGACCGGCAGCGGCATGGAAGCCCTTTTGGGAGAACTGAAAGAACTGGCGGAGCCGGGCGGTTTCTTCTTTGACGAGGACATGCTCACCGATCAGCCGGAGCAGACCATCGCTTCGGAGATCGTTCGGGAAAAGGTGCTGCGGCGGCTGGATCAGGAGATCCCTCACGGCGTGGCGGCCGTAACGGAACGCATGACGGAACGGCGCGGTCTGTTGGAGATCGATGTTACCATTTACTGTGAGCGCAAGAATCACAAGGGCATCATCATCGGCAGGGGCGGCGCAATGCTGAAGCAGATCGGGACGGACGCCCGGGAAGATATGGAGCGCTTTTTTGGCTGCAAAGTGCTTTTGCAGCTTTGGGTAAAGGTGAAGGAGGACTGGCGGCAGCGTCCCCAGACCCTGCAGAGCCTGGGCTTTTCCGAGCGGGAGCTGGAGCTTTGAAGCTTCTGTGAAGCATAAATGAACCGAAAAGTCCGTTGAACGCTGTCGAACAAACAATTATTTTCCTGTCATAGCCGCCGGGAAGCTGCAAATACTTTTCATAGAGGGGAATTTTCACCTCAGAGCAAGTCGCGGTGAAAGCGTTCCAAACGGACGCTTGACCGGCGGCTGCTCCCAAAAAGGGGGAAGCGTTTGTGGACGAAAAGCAGGCATGGAGCAATTTTGCCCGGACAGGAAAAATAGAGGATTATATCAGATATACGCAGATCAGGAACCAGATGGAGCCGCAGACCGCCGGGAAGCAATCCGCCGGGGCGCAGACCGCCGGGGTGCAGGCCGCTTTTTCCGGGGAGGTACAAGGTGCAGATCAAAACCCAGGGACTTATTATCCGGGAACAGACGGTGGGGGAGAGCGACCGTCTGGTGACGGTGCTCACCCGTGACGAAGGTGTGGTGAGGGCCTTTGCCCGCCGCGCCAAAAATCTGAAGGACAGTAAAAATTCCTCTACCGGCCTTCTGTGCTATTCCCGCCTGAATCTTTACAAGGGGCGGGATAAATACATAATCAACGACGCGTTTCCCATCGAGGTGTTTTTCGGCCTGCGGCAGGACATTGTGCGCCTGGCGCTGGCCCAGTACTTCTGCGGTCTTTCCTGCGAACTGATCCCCGATGGCGTAGAGTCCGAAGACTATCTGCGTCTCATTCTCAACGCCCTGCATTTTCTCAGTCAGGGGACAAGACCGGAAAGACTTTTAAAGCCCGTGGTGGAGCTGCGAATGCTTTCCCTGGCAGGTTATATGCCGGACCTGGTCTGCTGTGCCCAGTGCGGGACCTATGAAGCGGAGCGCATGTATTTCAAGGTGGACCGGGGCGTCATCTACTGCCGGGACTGTTTTATCAACAACGGCGACGCCTGCGTGGCTTTGTCTCCTGCGGCGCTGACCGCCATGCGTCATATCATCTATTCGGATTTTGAGAAGATTTTTTCCTTTACCCTGACGGAGGGAGCGGGAAAAGAGCTGGTGGAAGCCGCTGAAGACTATACGGTCAGCGTCTTGCAGAAGCGCCCGAAAACTCTTGATTTTTACAACAGCCTTTTATAAATCCCCATGGGAAAAGCGCAGTATGCGAAAAGGAAGTGAAACATAGAAAATGGATAAAAATTATAAAGCCCTGGAGCTGGATAAAATTCTGGAAATGGTGGCCCAGGAAACCACCTGCGAGGACGCAGCGGAACTGGCAAGAAATGTGAAGCCGGCGTATACTCCGGCGGAGGTCCGCTATTTGCTGGAGGAAACGGACGCGGCTTTTGTGCTGATGGCAAAGTTCGGCGCGCCCTCTTTTTACGGCCTGAAAAACGTGACAAACGCTTTGCGCCGGGCCCAGGCCGGAGGCGGGCTGGGCATGCGGGAGCTTTTGGATATTGCCGACACGCTGCGGGCTATTCGGTCTTTAAGCCAATGGCACGGAAAATGCGCCGGTCTAAAAAACGCCCTTTCGCCCCGGTTTGAGATCCTGGCGCCTAACAAATATCTGGAAGAAAAGATATTCTCCTGTATCCTCAGCGAGGAAGAGGTGGCGGACGCGGCTTCTTCAAAACTTGCGGATATCCGGAGGAAAATAAAAAACGCCTCGGCTCGGGTCAGGGATCAGCTGGACAAGCTGATCCACTCCGCTTCCCACCAGAAGCATTTGCAGGAAAGTATCGTCACCCAGCGGGACGGCCGGTATGTGGTTCCTGTCAAGGCGGAATTCCGGGGAGAGGTCCCGGGCCTTATTCACGATACCTCGTCCAGCGGGGCCACGGTGTTTATTGAGCCCATGGGCGTGGTGGAGGCCAACAACGAAATACGGGTGCTGCGTTCTGACGAGCAGGAGGAAATCCACCGCATTCTGATGGAGCTTTCCGCGGAAGCGGGGGAGTTTGCCGATTCCATCATCGAAAGCTACCGGTACGCGGTCCAGCTGAATCTGATCTTCGCTAAGGCCCAGACAGCCTACCGCATGAAAGCTATCGTTCCGGAAATAGACGAGAGGGGCCGCACCGTGCTGAATCAGGCCCGGCACCCGTTGATCCCCAAAGAAAAGGTGGTTCCCACCGATATTTCCCTGGGCGTGGATTTTGACGCGCTCATCATCACAGGCCCCAACACCGGCGGTAAGACCGTGGCCCTGAAAACCCTGGGCCTTTTGACCCTGATGGCCATGTGCGGGCTGATGATCCCGGCGGCGGAGGGCAGCAGAGTGGCGGTGTACAGGCACATTCTTGCGGATATCGGGGACGAGCAAAGCATCGAGCAGTCCCTTTCCACCTTTTCCTCCCATATGGTAAATATCATTCATATTTTGGAAATCGCAGGCGGGGAAAGTCTGGTGCTCATCGATGAGCTGGGAGCGGGCACAGACCCGGTGGAGGGCGCGGCCTTGGCTACGGCCATCATCGAAGAGCTGCGAAAGAAAAGAGCCAGGCTTGCCTGCACCACTCATTACGCGGAGCTGAAAGCCTATGCCCTGCAAACGGCGGGAGTGGAAAACGCCTGCTGCGAATTCGACGTGACCACCCTGCGGCCCACCTACCGGCTTCTGATCGGCGTGCCGGGGAAATCCAACGCCTTTGCCATTTCCAAACGGCTCGGCATGGAGACCCGCATCGTGGACCGGGCCGGGGAACTGGTGAGCCGGGAAAGCAGCGCCTTTGAACAGGTGGTGGGCACGCTGGAAGAAAGCCGCCGGAAGCTGGAAGATGAGATACAGGCGGAACGCGCCTCCGCTGCCCAGGCCAGGGAGCAGGCCCAAAAGGCGGAAGCTCTAAAAGCGGAAGCGGAGGAAAGCGTGAAAAAGGAATTGGAAAAGGCCCGGAAGGAAGCGGCCCAGATTGTACAAAAAACGCGGCTCCAGGCGGACGCCCTCTTAAACGAGCTGGACGAGCTGCGCAGGAAGAAGAACAAAGCCTTGAGCGCGGAGCAGAAGGCAAAGCTCCGTTCCGGCATGAGAAATCTGGAAAACGCTTCCGATCCCATTCGCCGCAGGACAAACGAAGGCTATGTGCTGCCACGGCCCTTAAAAGCGGGGGACAGCGTGTTGATCTTCGACATTGACAAAAACGCCACCGTACTGGAAGAACCTAAGGACGGTCAGGTATTGGTGCAGGCGGGCGTGGTGAAAACCAGGGTGGCCCTTTCCAACCTGCGGCTGCTGGAAGGAAAACAGAAACAGAAAAAGCCGGAGCGCACTGTGACCCGCTCCATCTCCACGGCAGAGACCTCCACCAGCCTGGACCTGCGGGGCAGGGACTCGGAAGAGGGTGTTATGGAAGTGGATGCGTTTCTGGACCGTATGTCTAGAATGAACGTCCCACAAGTCACCATCATTCACGGCAAGGGCACCGGCGTACTGCGTGCGGCTGTGCAGCAGCACCTGCGAAAATGTCCTCAGGTCAAAAGCTTTCGGCTGGGGACCTATGGAGAAGGCGAAAGCGGCGTTACCATCGTGGAACTAAAGTAAAGGAAAGCCCGCGAAAAGTTGTAAAGCTTTTTGCGGAGAGAAAGGGGCGGCCGAACCGCGAAGGAGTGCCGCGCAGCAGCGCTTCGAGCCTCAAGGCCGCAGCCTGACGAGGAGAAGGCGAAAACGGTGTGACGGTGGTTGAGTTGAAGTAAATGAAGCATTGGGAGGCTCAAAATGGAACGAAAAAAGTATGAGGAACTGGTGGGGTATATGGAGGTCTGCATGTCAGACGCCGCCCATGACAAAGAACATGTCTGGAGGGTGCTGGGTCATGCTCTGCGGCTGGCAAAGGAAACGGAAGACGTGGACTACGACCTGCTCATTGCGGCCTGCCTGCTCCACGATATAGGCAGAGCCGCCCAGTTCAAGGATCCTTCTCTGGACCATGCCGCCGTAGGAGCCGAGATGGCCGCTGTGTGGCTGGAAAGCCGGGGTTATTCCACGGAATTTTGCGAGGCTGCCCGTTTGGCGATCCGTTCCCATCGGTACCGCACCGGCGGCAGGGCCGAAAGCATCGAGGCGCAGATCCTGTTTGACGCGGACAAGCTGGACGTGTGCGGCATGATGGGGCTTTTCCGGACCATTTCCTACTGCGATCATGTGGGCGAGTCCTACTATACAGTGGGGGAAAACGGGCTTGTGGAGCGCCGCCCGGACGCGGAACCTTCTGTGGTGCAGGAATATTATTACAAATTGAGCCGTCTGGGCGAAAGGTTCTATACCGACGCCGCCAGGAAGCTGGAAAAAAAGCTTGCCCCTCGATTGGAGGCAGCGGTGAAGGCGGCGGCGGACGAAGCTGACTTTGCCCGGGCTGGGCTTTTGGAGCTGGAAAATCAGCTGTCTTAGCCGCTTTCCCGAATGTTGCAAAATTGTTAAGAAACCGCCCGGGTTCTTGCAACCTGGGCGGTTTTGTATTACAATAATCCAAAATACATTTTTAGTTTAGCCGCCGAAGGAACCGCCATGTGCTTTCGACGGCGGGAAAGGAAGTCTTGCTTCATGGCACTCAAACAGTTTAAGGCGGAATCCAAGCGTCTGATGGACCTGATGATCAACTCCATCTACACCCACAAGGAGATCTTCCTGCGGGAGCTTATCTCCAACGCCAGCGACGCTATCGACAAGCTGTATTACCGCACTCTGGAGGACGGCGATACCGGCCTTTCCAGAGAGGATTTCTTTATCCGGGTGGATCTGGATAAGGAGGCCCGCACCCTGACCGTTACCGACAACGGCGTGGGCATGACGAAGGAAGAGCTTGACAACAACCTGGGCGTTATCGCCAAAAGCGGCTCTTTGCAGTTTAAAAGCGAGAACGAGCAGAAAGAGGACGTGGACATCATCGGCCAGTTCGGCGTGGGCTTTTATTCCGCCTTTATGGTCAGCGACAGCGTCACCGTGGAAAGCCGGGCCTATGGAGCTGAGGAGGCTTGGATGTGGGAGTCCAAGGGCCTGGAAGGGTACCAGATCAAGACTGGGACCAAGGCGGACCGGGGAACGGTCATCACTCTGCATTTGAAGCCGGACGCGGAAGACGAAAACTACAGCGAATTTCTGGAGCAGTACCGCATCACGGAGCTCATCAAAAAGTATTCCGATTATATTCGTTATCCCATTCGCATGGAACTGCAAAAGTCCCGCAGGAAAGAGGGTACGGAGAAGGACGGCAAGGAGCCGGAATACGAAACCTATTTTGAGACGGAGACAGTCAATTCCATGACCCCCATCTGGAAAAAATCCAGAAGTGAAGTGAAGGACGAGGAACTGAACGCCTTCTACAAGGAAAAATTCTACGACTGGCAGGATCCCCTGCGGATCATTCGCACCTCCACCGAGGGCGCGGCCACCTACAGCGCTCTGCTGTTCATTCCCAAAACCGCTCCCATGGATTACTACACCAGAGAGTATGAAAAAGGCCTGCAGCTCTATGCCAGCGGCGTGCTCATCATGGATAAGTGTGCGGATCTTCTGCCGGACTGCTACAGCTTTGTCAAGGGCCTGGTAGATTCCCAGGACCTGTCCCTGAATATTTCCAGGGAAATGCTCCAGCACGACAGGCAGCTGAGGCTGATTGCCGGCCGGCTGGAGAAGAAGATCACCTCTGAGCTTTCCGTCATGCTGCAAAACGACCGGGAAAAGTACGAGGAATTTTTCAAGAGCTTCGGCTTGCAGTTAAAATACGGCATGTACGACAATTACGGGGCAAAAAAGGACGAACTGAAGGATCTGGTGCTGTTCTGGTCCTCCACGGAGAAAAAGAACGTCACCCTGAAGGAATATGTTTCCCGCATGAAACCGGAACAGCAGGCCATTTATTACGGCTGCGGTGAGACAGTGGAGCGCATTATGAGCCTGCCTCAGGCCGAGGCCATCGCCGAGAAGGGCTATGAAATGCTGTGCCTGACCGACAATGTGGACGAGTTTGCCCTGCGGGTGCTGGAAAAATATGAGGACAAGGAATTCCGCAATATTTCCTCCGACAGCACGGAGCTGGAAACAGAGGAAGAAAAGGAACAGGCAAAAAAGACAGCCGAGGACCACAAGGACATGCTGGAGGCCATGAAGGAAGCCTTGGGGGACAAGGTGAAGGAAGTGAAGGTCTCCGGAAAGCTGAAGTCCCACCCTGTGTGCCTTTCCACGGACGGCATGATCTCCACGGAAATGGAAAAGGTCTTGAATTCCATGCCTGCCAGAGAAAAGATCAAGGCCCAGCGGGTACTGGAACTCAATCCGGGCCATCCCATTTTTGAAAAGCTCTGCACCCTGTTTGACACCGACAGGGAAAAGCTGAAAATCTATGCGGAAATACTGTACGATCAGGCCCTGTTGATCGAGGGCATCGCCATTGAGGACCCGGCAGCCTTCGCCCAGAAGGTCTGCGGGATTATGTAAACTGACGGCTTTGGCCGCTAAGAAAGGAACGTCACATGAATCAATATGAGTATCCGGCCCGGCCGGAGCAGGGGACGCCCCCGCAGAACCAGACGTATGCCGGGACAGGCCCAGCCGGAACTGTTTCCGGCTGGCAGGGGCAGGCCTGTCGGCCGGCGCCTTCACAGCCTGTATGGAATGCCGGACAGCCTGTATCGCAGACTGAACAGCCTGTTTATCAGGCTGTTGGGCAGCCGGCGCCCGGGCAGTACCCGCCGGCAGGCGGTCCCGCTGTGGGGAACGGCTGGGGGGGCGGGTATTCCGCGCCTCCGTTTACCGGATACGAGCAGCCCTGTCCGCCGCAGTCTGCTTACGTTCCTGCGGGGTATCCTCAGGCTGCCGTGCCTCAGCCGGCCTATGTTCCCTCTTGGTATTCCCAGCAGGCCTATGGCTATGCGCCGCCTTTTGCCCTGCGTCCTGGACGGGATCCCCGTCTCACCGGCGCTGCAAAAACCATGAACCGCCTGTGCCTTGTGGTCCTGCTGCAAACGCTGGCGGCCGTGGTGTTTGAGATACCGCTGGTGGGGATCATGACGACCCTGGGCGTAAACATCGTTTCGGACGGCATGGCCTATCAATGGCTTTCTGCCGTCATGGTGCCTCTGTCTACAGCGCTGCCTTTTTTTCTGTATCTGAAAATCGGGCAAAAGGACGCCGCAGCCTATTTGCGGTTTGAAAAGGCGGGTTTTGGTACAGCGCTGCTTTGTGTGCTGGCGGGACTGGCCATCTGTCTGCTGGGAAATTTTCCCTCTGCCGCCGTTCAGAATTTCTTTGGCAATTTTGGCTATGAGCCCATGCCGGATATGGCGGGCGGGGAAAGCAGCTGGATCATGTTCGCTTTGGAGTTTTTCACCGTGGCCGTTCTGGTTCCCGTTATGGAGGAATTCGCCTTCCGCGGCGTTTTGCTTTCCTCCCTGAGAGAGTACGGGGCGGGCTTCGCCATTATGGGGTCCGCGCTGGTATTTTCCCTCGTGCATATGGATTTTTCCAATGTGGTTTTCGCCTTTATCGCCGGGCTCGTTTTTGGCTTTCTGTACGTTAAAACCGGCAATCTGTGGATCACTGTCTTGATCCATGCGCTGAATAACGGCATCGCGGTGGCCGGGAGCTACGGGGAGCTTCTGTTTGGAGAAGAGCTGGCGGGCCTGATAAGCGACCTGTTCCTGGTGGTTCCCGTTATAGTGGGGATCATTGCCTTGATCCTGCTGCTTATATTGAAACGGCAAAAGCTTTTCGGACGCGGCAGGGGACAGACCCTTGAAATCGCGCCGCTGACCGCCGGAGAGTCAGCAGCCGCCGTAGCCCGCGCGCCGTTGTTCTGGGTCATTGTAGCGGTCATGCTGACCTATACTGCCACGCTTTTTCTCTGATATGATGAAACTTGCCTTTATACCGGAAAAGCGGTTCATGCTTCGGGCGCTGGAACTGGCGCGGGAAGCGGAAGCCTGCGGAGAGGTGCCCGTGGGCGCGGTGGTGGTCAGGGAGGGAGAGATCGTCGGAGAGGGACGCAACCGCCGGGAGGCGGGACAAAACGCCCTGGCCCATGCGGAGATGGAGGCCATTTCCGAAGCCTGCAAAACGCTGAAAACCTGGCGGCTTACAGGGTGTCAGCTGTATGTGACACTGGAGCCCTGCCCCATGTGTACCGGAGCCATTATCAATTCTCATATGGATACGGTGGTGTACGGCGCGGACGATGATCGGGCGGGTTGCTGCGGCACCGCCGCCGACTTGTTTTCTCTGCCATGCAGCGCTCGTCCGGAGGTGTACAGAGGCTTTTACGAAGCGGAATGCAAAGAACTTCTGCGAGATTTTTTTCGAAAATTGAGAGCGTAAAAAGGGGCGGGCAAGAGAGCGTACTGTAAGGAAGTTCACACCCATCGAAAGAGGAATTTTTCGGCGGGTGTGTTTTTTTGATTTTATAATAAACTGACCGATGGGATTTTTACAGCATGTTGAAAAGAGCAGCTCCCTTCCCGGTATAAGGAGAGGAGGGCCATGCATCAGCATGGCGGCGAGGTTGATTGGAACGCGGGGACTTTTGGCGGGCGCACCCTGTGCAGGCAGTTTGACAAAATTTTCCCTTTGGGGTATCATAGTGCCTGTTGGGACTCCGGGTGCCTGCGAGTAACGCCGCAGCCGAACACAGGAACTGGGGTGAGATTCCCCGGCGAACCCGTCGCCGTGATGGCGGAGCGCCTTTTCATGGGAGGATTGTAAGGACCGGCCAGGAACGGTTTTTGCAGCTTTGCCGGCCACTGGCCGGTCCCATTTTGCGGGACCGGCTGGGAAGGAGAAAGGGCGCGGGGCGGCAGCCAAATTGGCGGCCGCGAAACGCCTAAGCCGAAAGACTTGCCCGGAGGGCCGTACAAAAAAGCCACGGGTTCTTGGCTGGTTGTACAGGAACTGCCGCAAAGAGCAAACGCTTTTTGGGCTTAAGTTTCCTGTCTCAAAACAGTACAGCCGGAGGTATAAGCGCCTTCGGCTTTTTCTGTTGTGAGACGACCTCCCTCTTTACTTTATTTTACAGAAAGAGGTAGAAATCATGAAGAAAAACACAAACACGGCAAGAGGGCTTTCGCTGCTGCTGGCCCTTCTGCTGACGCTCAGCGCCCTTACCGGCTGCTCTGACAGCGGCAAAGCCTCCGGCACGCCCGCTTCCGCGAAGAGCATCACCCTTGCGGTGGTCCACGGAGACGGCAGCACAAAGGATTTTACCATCGAAACAGAGGCCGAGACCCTGCGCGAAGCTCTGGAGCAGGAGAAGCTCATCGAGGGTGAGGAAAGCGAGTACGGCTTGTTCGTCAAGACCGTAGATGGCGAGACCGCGGAAGGTAAGGACTGGTGGTGCCTGACAAAGGACGGCGTAATGGCTGAAACCGGCGTGGACGGCGTAAAAATCAACGACGGAGACGCCTATGAATTCACCTTGACCGAGGGAACTTAAGTGAAGCGGCGGTTAAGCGGCATCTGTCTGATGGCCATGATGGGTGTGGTGATGGTGGTTTCTAAAGAGGCCCTGTCCTTCCTGCCCAATATAGAGCTGATGACCCTTTTCACAGTCCTGTTTACATTGGCTTTTCGCGGCCGTGTGGCAGGGGCGCTTGCCGTGTTTCTGCTGATGGAGGGCCTGCTGTATGGGTTCGGCATCTGGTGGGTCATGTATTTGTATATCTGGCCCCTGCTTGCTGTGCTTGCATGGCTGTTCAGATGGATGAAACGCCCGTGGCAATGGGCGCTTTTCTGCGGATTGTACGGGCTGGCATTTGGAACGCTCTGCTCTCTTGTTTACCTGCCCATGTGGGACTTTCCCAAGATCATTTCCTGGATCATCGCGGGATCGCTCTTTGACGTGCGGCACGGAGTCTCCAATTTCCTGCTGGCCTTTTTCCTGTACCGTCCCCTCCGGACGGCTCTGGAACGGCTGGAACGCATGCAGGATTCCCTTTCCGCCTGATAAGGAAAGCACAAAAAAGAGCCCCCCTGGGGGCTCTTTTCAATTTTGTTTTTGGTTTTAAGTTCACGGATTTTCTTCATCGTGTTCTTCCGGCAGAGGCTCGCCCTTTACGGTGATCTCCTCGGCGCGGTTGTTTTCTGCGCGGGTCACGGTGAACACGAGCCCTCTGTATTCAAAAGAATCCCCTTCCGCAGGAATACGGTCCAGGTTTTCCGTGAGCCACCCGTTGATGGTGGAAGCTTCGGTTTCACAGGTGATATGGAAAAAGTCCAGCAGATCGTCAAGGTCGGTGGAGCAGTAGACTCTGTAAACGCCGTCTTCAGTCTTGTGGAAACTTTCCTGAACGATCTCATCGTGCTCGTCCCAGATCTCGCCCACCAACTCTTCGATCACGTCCTCCAGCGTGACGATGCCTTCCGTGCCGCCAAACTCGTCTACAATGACCGCCATATGCAGCTTGTTCTGCTGCAAGAGCTTCAACAGGGCGGAAATTTTCATAGAGGGCGGAATGTATTCCGCAGGCTTCAAAATACTGTCGATGGTTTCGTCCGTTCCCCACACATGGGAGTAAAAATTCTTCTGTAAAATGACGCCCACGATACTGTCAATGGTTTCGTCATACACAGGCAGGCGGGAATAGCCGGTTTCCCGAAACAGCTGGGCGATATCCTCCTTGGGGGCGTCTCTGGGAATGGCTTCCACGTCCACTCGGGGCGTCATGATATCGATAGCTTCAATATCATCGAACTCAATGACGTTGCGAAGCATTTCGCTTTCGTCCTGATCGATGCCGCCCTCCTGTTCAGCTTCCTCCACGATAGTCAGAAGTTCACTGTCTGTCACGGAGCGGTTGGAGTTGACCCGGAACAGCTTTTTCAGGCCCTTTTTCAGCTGGGCAAACAGGAAATTCACGGGCTTCAGGACAACGATCAGCACCCGCATCACCGGAGCTGCCGTCATGGCGAAGCTTTCCGGGACCTCTTTTGCCAGGCTTTTGGGCGCTACCTCACCGAAAACCAGCACGGTAACAGTCATAACGACGGTGGAAACGGTGGGACCTGTCCCTTCCCCCAGAGCCCGGGTGAAAAGCACCGTGGCAATGGTGGTGGAGGCTATGTTCACCAGGTTGTTTCCTACCAGAATGGTGGAGAGCAGCTCATCGTAATTTTCAGCCAAAGCGTAGGTCAGCCTGGCCCGCTTGCTGCCGCCTGCGGCCAGATTCTTTAAGCGGATGCGGTTCAGAGAAGAAAACGCGGTTTCCGTGGCCGAAAAAAAGGCCGACAGGAAAACGAGAACGACCAGAACCAGGATAAGCGTCGTACTGTGACTGTCCATAAAAAGAAAAACCACTACCTTTATTATAAAATCTGACTGACAGTATACCACATATCCTTCCCTTTTTCAAGCGCTGCCTTTTTCGGCATTTTGCGGGGAAATGCTTTTGCTTCCGGGGGTTATGTGCTAAAATGATGGCGTAGCCATCATTACGAAGAAGGGTTGAGGTGTGAAACACCTCTCTTTTCTCGCACAGCTTCGCTGTTTTGCTCGAAAAGCACCACCCTTCTTCAAAGAGGTCAAAAATGATTGCAAGCAATCATTAGGGAGTTTCGTCTGCCGGTCAAACAACGACCGGCATTCAGCTGGCGTTGAACCACGAAACGTCCGGTTTGTTCGGGGCTCAACTACGACAAAAATGATGGCGCAGCCATCATTACGGAGAACCCCTGAGTTGCGAAGCAACTCTCTTTCCCTTACGGGAAAGCACCGGGCTTCTCCAAATGGTATAGAAATAATGGCGCAGCCATCATTTGGGAGGGATCGTAAGAATTGAAAACGCTGAATTTGGGTATCGTGGCCCATGCGGACGCAGGAAAAACCACACTGACAGAACAGATTTTATATCAGACCGGGGCCATACGCACCGCCGGAAACGTGGACGATGGAACGGCCAGCACCGACGGCATGGAGATCGAGCGGCGGCGCGGCATTTCCGTCCGCACTGCCTGTGCCTCCGTGCTGTGGAAGGGTGCGCGGCTCAACCTGATCGACACGCCGGGACATGCGGATTTTCTCAGCGAGGTGGAGCGTTCCCTTTCCGTGCTGGACGCGGCGGTCCTGGTGATCTCAGCCGTGGAGGGGATCCAGCCCCAGACAAGAATGCTTCTGGAAGCGTTCCGCCGCGCCGCGCTGCCCTGCTTTCTGTTTCTCAATAAGCTGGACCGGGCCGGAAGCGATTGGCAGAAGGCCTTGAGCTGCGCGGAAAAAGAGTCGGGGCTGCCGGTTTTGCTCCTTTGCGGTGCGGAAAATCAGGGCTCGGACGGGGTAAAGCTTGCTCCGGCGGATACCGTCTCTCCCGCCTGGATCGAAAGCGCGGTGCTGTCCTGTGGGGACGACGCTCTGCTGGAAGATTTTCTGTCAGATGGGACAAAGGCTCCCGCAGGGTTATGGGAAACTCTCCGAAACCGGATCGCGGCCGGGAAGATACTGCCCGTGCTGTGCGGCGCTTCCAAGTACGGCCTTGGCGTGCCGGAGCTTCTGGACGCACTCTGCGGGCTGCTGCGGGAAGCAAAACCGGTCGAAGACTCCCTTTGCGCCCGTGTCTACAAGGTAGAGCACAACGCTGCCCTGGGAAAAGCCGCCTATGTACGGTTGTTCTCCGGTTCCCTGCGGAATCGGCAGGCGGTGCCGGTTTTGAAGAATGGGGAAGAGGCCCCGGAGGAAATTCCTCAGGAAAAGATCACCCGGCTCCGCAAGGTGGAGGGCTGCAGGCTGGAAGACGCGGAGACGGCAGTGCAGAATGAGATCGCCGTAGTGTACGGGCTGTCCTCCGTTCGGGCCGGCGACGTGCTGGGCGGGCTTCAAAAGGGGGTGCGGGAATATCGGCTGGCGGAGCCGTTGATGCGCTGCCGGGTGGAGCCAAAGGATCCGGAGGAATTGATGCGCCTGACGGAAGCGCTGAAACAAATGGAAGAGGAAGACCCGGCCCTTCACTGTGAATGGAACCGTGAAAAACAGGAGCTATGGGTGCGTCTGACGGGAAAAATGCAGGTCGAGGTGCTGGAAGCGCTGCTTTTGGAGCGCTGGCAGCTTGCCGCCGTGTTCGGCAAGCCTTCTGTCATTTATCGGGAAACACCCTGCCAAACAGCCGAGGGCTTCGAAGCGTATACTATGCCCAAACCCTGCTGGGCAGTGGTGCGCTTTCTGATCGAGCCGCTGCCCAGGGGTTCCGGTTTTCAGTATGAATGCAGGGTGTCCCCCGGCAGACTTCCCTACCGATATCAGGCCCATGTGAAGACCGCCGTGCCAAGGGCGCTGGAACAGGGCCTTCACGGCTGGCAGGTCACAGATCTGAAGGTGACGCTCATCGACGGGGAATCCCACAATGTCCATACGCACCCTCTGGATTTTTTTGTGGCCACCCCCATGGGTATAATGGACGGCCTGCGAAACGCCGGTACAAAGCTGCTGGAGCCGGTCATGAAAGCGGAATTTTCAGGGCCGGAGCAGTATCTCGGAAAAACTATCAGCCTGCTGACCGCCCACAGGGGCCGTTTTGAAAGCCCGCAGATGGAGGAAGGCTGCTTCCGGCTGGAAGCGCTGCTCCCAGCGTCGGAAACCGCAGATCTGCCGGTAGAGTTTGCAGCCGCCACGGCGGGAACGGGGACTGTGGATTCCCGCTTCTCCCATTACGAGGACTGCCCGGAGGGCGTGGGGCAGGACCGGGAACGGATCGGCCCGGACCCCCTGGACCGTCCCCGTTTTATTTTGGCGGCCCGGGAAGCCCTGCAGAAATAAACTTTTATTTTTCCGGGACGCCTCGGCCCGGGAAGCCCTGCAGGAATAAACCTTTATTTCCCGGGAC
>CAZXLM010000011.1:26861-49655 GCA_964642055.1 uncultured Acutalibacter sp.
TTTATTTCCCGGGACGCCTCGGCCCGGGAAGCCCTGCAGGAATAAAGGTTTATTTCCCGGGACGCCTCGGCCCGGGAAGCCCTGCAGGAATAAAGGTTTATTTCCCGGGACGCCTCGGCCCGGGAAGCCCTGCAGGAATAAACCTTTATTTCCCGGGACGCCGGGAAAGATTAGGCGTTTAAGAACCATATCCCGGCATTGAGATAGCCCGCAAAGGCCACCCACAGCAGATAGGGGATCATCAGCCATCCCGCTGCTTTGCTCTCCTTGAAAAAGCGTATGGTGGTGATCAGGATCAGCACCCAGAGGGCCAGAAGCCAGAAAAAGGCCAGACTGTAATTTTGGGCGTTGAAGAAGATCAGCATCCAGACAAAGTTGAAAACAAGCTGGAGGGCGTAAAACAGCAGCGCGCCGTTCCGCCCGGTGCTGTCCCGCACCCAGACCAGATAGGCCGCTATCCCCATTAGCAGAAACAGAATGGTCCAGACTATCGGGAACAGCCAGCCCGGCGGAGACAGAGGCGGCTGGCGGAGCTTCTGATAGACCGACATGTTGTCCTTGGTGAGAAAGGCGGAAAGCCCGCCTACGGCCAGAGGCAGAAATAGGTTCAGCAGCAAAGGCTTCCATTTGAGCATGAGCAGTTCAGTCCTTTCCTATTTTGCGAACGGAAGCAGGATTTTCCTTATATGATATGCTCTTTTTACCGAAAAATACGAAAAAAGCGCCGCGCTTTGTCTTGATCAGAGCGCGGTGCTTTTGTGAAGGCGGCGTTTGCAAAGAAAGGCCTGCCTTATAAATAGGGGCGCAGGTCACTAATGAGCTGGTCTTCCAGACGGATCAATTCCTTCGCGATGCCTTTAGAGCGTTCGTCCGCGGCCTTGCACTCGTTCAGGCGGCGGCTGAGGGTCTTCACACCCATGCTGCAGCCGTCTGTAATAAGCGAGGCGACGGTCTCGTCTTTTTCGTCCAGAGACAGCTTCACACTGGTTTTCATCCAGGACATGGTCCTTGCCATGGGGCTCAGCCGTTTGCCGCTGTCGCCGTATTCGTTGAGCAGCGCGTGGGTGTCGTCGCCCAGCTTGCCGTGCTTTTTGCGGCAGCTTTCCAGGGCAGAGCGAAGCTCTCCATTTTTTACTTTTGGCAGGACCTCGTCGATAGACGTAACGCCCATTTTGATGCCTGCGTTGCATTCCTGCAACAGGTTTATGGTGTCTTCCTTGATCATACCGTGAAAGCTCCTTTCCTGTTTTTAACCAGTATTGCCGGGAAAGGGCGTTTTTATAACGCGGAGCTCACAGGGAGAAAAACCGCGCGGCGGTCGCCACAAGAAAGCAGAAAGCCAGACCGCAGACGGTAGGGATCAGGAAAGCGGCGGCAGTCCATTTCAGGCTCTTTGTCTCTTTATAGATCGTCATGCAGGTGGTGGAGCAGGGCCAGTGCATCAGGGAGAAAAGCATGGTGCACAGGGCCGTTACCCAGGTCCAGCCGTTGTTTACCAGCAGGGTGTGCAGGGCGTTGAGATCCGTCATGTCTACGAGGCTTCCCTGGGCCATGTACGCCATAATGACGATGGGGATCACGATCTCGTTAGCCGGAAGCCCCAGAATAAAGGCCAGCAGGATCACGCCGTCCAGGCCGAACAGCCGGGCAAAGGGGTCCAGAAAGCCGGAGCAGTGGGCCAGAAGAGTGTTCCCGCCAATATTGATGTTGGCAAGCAGCCAGATCAGCAGCCCGGCAGGAGCCGCCACCGCTGCCGCCCGGCCCAGCACGAACAGGGTGCGGTCGAAGATGGAGCGGACGATGACCTTTCCCACCTGGGGCCGCCGGTAGGGGGGGAGCTCCAGCGTAAAGGAGGACGGCACGCCCTTCAAAAAGGTGGAGGATAAAAATTTGGAAACGGCGAAGGTCATGCCGAGCCCCAGCAGGATCACGGCCATCAGCAGCAAAGCGGACAGAGCAGACGCTTTGAGGCCTCCCGCCGAGCTGATGAAAAACATGGTGATAATGGAGATCAGCATAGGCAGGCGGCCGTTGCAAGGCACAAAATTGTTTGTGAGAATGGCGATCAGCCGCTCCCGGGGGGAATCGATGATCCGGCAGCCGACCACGCCTGCGGCGTTGCAGCCGAAGCCCATACAGGTGGTCAGAGCCTGTTTTCCGCAGGCGCCGCATTTTTGAAAGCAGCGGTCCAGGTCAAACGCCACTCTCGGCAGATAGCCTAGATCCTCCAGCAGGGTGAAAAGGGGAAAGAAGATGGCCATGGGCGGCAGCATGACAGAGACCACCCAGGTCAGCGTTTTGTACATGCCGTCCAGCAGCAGCCCGGTAAGCCACGGAGGCGCGCCGGCCCAGAGGAAAAATTCCCGAAGCCTGTGGCCTAAATGGGAAAACCCGGCGCTCAAAAGCGCAGAAGGGTAGTTCGCCCCGGCCACCGTCAGCCAGAAGATAAAAAGCAGCAGCAAAAACAGAATGGGAAAGCCCGTGGCCCTGCTGGTGAAAAGCTTATCCAGCCGCCGGTCCCGCAGGCTGTAACCGCCGCGCTCCGCCGTGACTGCCGACCGGGCTGTCTTCTCCGCTTTCTTTACGACAGAGGATACGATCCCGTCCCGAAGTGCATTTTCCGTGATACCGGCCGCTTTCAGTTCTTGGCTGATCTCCCACAGAAGGCCGCTGATTTCCGAGTCCTGCCTTGGAGAGCCGCCCAAGTGGGATTCCAACGCGGCGTTCAGACTTTCATCGCTGTTTTCTAGAAGCCGCAGGGCCAGCCAGCGGGCAGGCGCTTTTCCCCCGCAGAAACGCTCTACCGCGGGGGTCAGCTTTTTCAGGGCGTTTTCCAGAAAGTCCGGATATACGACGGGCGCCTCCCGGGGCGGATTTTTCTTCCCGTCCGCAGTCTTCCGTACCTTTCTCATAAGATCGTCCAGACCCTTGCCGCTTCGGGCAGCGGCCCCTGCCACCGGGATCCCCAGCAGCTCCGAAAGCCTGTGAAGGTCCACGCGTACCCCTTTGCGTTTTGCCTCGTCCATAAGATTGACGCAGAGCACGACACGGTCGGTGATCTCCAGCGTTTGCAGGGCCAGGTTCAAATTCCGTTCCAGACAGGTGGCGTCGCAGACCACGACTACGGCGTCTGCTTCTCCAAAACACAGGAAGTCCCGGGCGGCTTCCTCCTCCGCCGAATGGGCCAGCAGAGAGTAGCACCCCGGCAGATCCACCAGTGTGTAGCTCCGCCCCTGAAAGGAGCAGCTCCCCTGGGCGTTGGAAACGGTTTTCCCCGGCCAGTTTCCCGTGTGCTGATGCATGCCGGTCAATTCGTTGAAGACCGTGCTTTTCCCCACATTTGGGTTCCCTGCCAGCGCTACGATCCTGTCGCTTTCCGACTGCCTGTGGAGCATCAGTTCTCCGCCGGCGGCCCCGGCTCCGGTGGAGGCTCTGGAAAGTCCCATGACGGCCTCCTATTCTGCCACGGCGCTGGGGCGCGGCACGGAAAGCTTTCGGGTGCTTAAGGCGTCTGCGGCCCCTTCTATAAACACGGAGGCTGCGTCCCTGTTCCGCAAGGCCACCACTGCCCCGCGGATCAGATAGGCGGCGGGATCTCCCAAAGGACTGACGCCCACACATTCGACCTGTGTGCCCTCAATGAGGCCCATGTCCTGCAAACGGCGGCGCATGGAGCCTTCCCCGGTCAAAGCGCTGACGGTAGCCGTCTGGCCTGCTTTCAAATTGGTAAGCTGTTCTTTCCGGTTCATATATGCTTTCACTCCCGAATAAAAGTTAGGAGAAGGAAAATCTCTTTCTCATCACTACAATATTCACCGGGGACAAATTTGTGACGGCCCGGGCGTGAAAAGGGGAGAGCCATGGAAAAAAACGGTTTTTACACGATGAAGGGGTACACCCTGCTGGAGCACGGCCTGCTCACCTCCGCCATGGAAGATTATCTGGAAATGATCTTCCGCATGTCCGAACGCACGGCGGCGGTGCGCATCTCCGCACTGGCGGAAGCGCTCCATGTCAAACCGCCGTCGGCCTCCAAAATGGCGGGAAATCTCCGGGCCCATGAGCTCATCGAATTCCCGAAATACGGCTACATCACCCTGACGGAGCTTGGAAAGCGGATAGGAGCATACCTGATGCGCCGCCATGAGCTGACGGAAGAGCTGCTGCGCCGGATCAACGGGGGAACGTGCAGTCTGGAAGAGGTGGAAAAGATCGAGCACTTTTTCTCACCGGGAACGGTGGAAAATCTGGAACGGTTCCTGAAAGAGGAAGGAGGAGAAAAACAGGCCGGCGGGCCGCTTTCCGCGGGACGTCCGGTATAGACGGCGGTTGAATTTTATGCGCCCCGGTGGTATACTGACTCCAAAGGAAGACCATCTGGAAGGAGCAATGTACCATGGCGGTAAGGGAAGAAGAAAAAATTTTTACCGGAAAGCTGTTTTCTCCCGGCGACCCGGAGCTGGTAGCTATCAAGCGCAGGGCTCACAACCTGAATGTGGACTATAACCAGACTTATGAGGACGAGTTCGAAAAGCGAGACGCCATTCTCCACGAGATCATCGGCGAGTTCGGCGAGGGCGGGCGTATCCAGGGGCCTATCGCTTTCCACTATGGCAAGCACACGAAGATCGGCAGGAATTTTTTTGCCAACTTCAACTTCACTGTGCAGGACGATGGCGAAGTCACCATTGGCGACAACTGCAATTTTGGTCCCAACGTTACCATTGTTACGCCTGTACACCCCATGGTGGCGGAGGAACGCCGAGTCATGAAAGGCGCGGACGGTAAAGAAAAGCACCTGTGCTACGCCAGGCCCGTTCACATCGGCAGCGACTGCTGGCTTGGGGCCGGCGTCACCGTGTGTCCCGGCGTGACCATTGGCGATGGCTGTGTCATCGGCGCGGGCAGCGTGGTGACCAGGGATATACCTGCTAACAGCTTTGCCGCCGGGGTGCCATGCAGGGTGATCCGGGAGATCACAGAAGCCGATTCCATGATACATAAGCCGGAGATTGCCGACGGCTGTACGCCTTATTCCCCGGAGGAGCTGGAAAAGCTGTAAACTGTGGATACAAACGGGAGCTTAAAAGAGCAAAAGCCTCTCCTTATGGTAAGGGGAGGGGACCATGCGGCAGCATGGTGGAAGGGATAGATACAGCGCGATCAGCTCTTGCTCCCCGGCGCTCCTGCCGCAGGGAGAGCCGGGGAGCAAGAGCATTTGTCAATCGGCAGCTGAACGTCTCACAACTAAAAAGGGCAAAGCAGACCTAAACGGTTACTTTGCCCTTTTCTTTTTTGTGGACCTGTTCTTTACCTCGGCCTTTCCGTTGTGTCGGTGGAAAGCAGAGTTCCTGCGCTGTCATATTCCCTGGTGCAAATGATCTTGCTTCTATAGGCGGCCCAATTCCCGGTCTTACAGGTGGTAACCGTATAATTCCCCGCCGCGCCCTGAACCTCAATTTCCCCCTCGTCTGTTAGGCGAAGGCTTGCGTTTATATCCGTGTCGCCGCGCCATTCGTAAAACAGGTACTCGCTGTCGTCTTTGTTCTTTGCCTTGGAAAACGTGACCACAATGCCGTTGTTGTAACCCTCCAGTTCTACGCCACCGTCCTGCCTGAGGGTAATGGTACCTTCGAAATCTCCCTCCACGCGGAGGTTGTTCAGATAGGCTCCGTCCTCGACAAAGCTTACGCCGAATGCGCTTACGCTGCCATAGGAGGGAGTCCTGGTCAACACCCTAAACCAGTCACTGCGTGGAACTGTGAAAGATGTAGTGTGGGGGCAGTCGCCGCCCTCAACGGGAAGCTCCAGAGAGTGAAAGTATTCCATATCACCAGCGGGGTGGTCGGTGTCAGGGTCTCCAATTGGAAGCCGGGGCCAATGAAGCTCTTTCCCTTCTGCGTTCATAAACCCCAGGTGCAGGGAATCAAAATCAACGTCTGCATAGTCTGTTAATTCATACCATTTCAGGCCGCTGTTTGTGTTTTCGGTTGCGCTTTCGCTCGGGGCGGACGTCCCGCCGCAGCCGGTCAAAAGGCATACCGCCAGCAGATAGCAGGAAATTCTTCTCAAAATCATTTTTTCATCATCTTCACCTCTCCCACCCCAGGCTCTTTTTGACATATCACTTATAAAATCCGGCGTTTTGTTTCGGATTTTGTTAAAAACATTATGCATCGTTTCGCGGTTTACTTCAAGCTCCTGTAATAACGCTTTTTAAAATTAAATCAAGGGCAGTTGTATTATATCTACTGCGTTCTGCCCTCGGTGGGGAACCGGCCCGGTTTTTTCTTGACATTCCGGAGCTTTCATGGGAAAATATCCTCAAAGGAAGTCGTCGGAGGGAATCGCGGCTTCGCTGGAAAAATATTCTGCCGGAGGTCTTGGAACATGAAAAAGTTTTTGGGTGAATTTAAGGAATTTATTTCCCGGGGAAATGTGGCGGATATGGCCGTTGGCGTCATTATCGGCGGCGCTTTTACCGCCATTGTCAACTCGCTTGTAAACGATATACTCACCCCGCTGCTTGGGCTGCTCACCGGGGGCATGGATTTTGCCTCTCTGTCCTTTGGCATTGGGGACGCCCAGTTCTGCTACGGTTCATTCATTGCCGCCGTCATCAATTTCCTTCTTGTGGCGCTGGTGCTGTTCCTGCTGGTGAAGGCGATAAACGCGGTGCGCAGGAAACAGCCGGAGGACAAGCCTGTGCCGCCTGCCGTGCAGGTATGCCCGTTCTGCAAGTCGGAGATCCCTGCGGACGCCGTCCGCTGTCCCCACTGCACGTCTCATCTGGAGGAAAAAGCCTGAAAGAACGCTTTTTGAGGAGCTTTTGGTTCACCGTTTCCTAAATTTCACGGAAAATGACAGGAGGACGCTCTTGCCACTTGACAAACTTTGTGATAGGATATGCCAAGCGAAGCAAAATACGGAAAACCGGGCTGCGATCTCGCGGCCCTTTTTCCAGCACTTTTCGTATGGGAAAGGTCGATGAATGTCAGAAATGAAAATTGTAATTGTGGGCGATGGCAAGGTCGGCTCCGCCCTGACCGTGCAGCTTTCCAAAGAAGGGCACGATGTGGTTGTCATAGACAACAATAAGATGGTGCTTCAGGAGGCTCAGCAGTTTCTGGATATCAGCGTGGTCCACGGCAACGGCGCGGCGCTGAAGGTCCAGAAGATGGCCAATGTCAACAACAGTGATCTGCTGATTGCCGCCACCTCTGCCGATGAGACCAATCTGCTGTGCTGCATTATGGCCCGAAAGCTGGGGTGCAAGCACACCATCGCCAGAGTGAGAAACCCCGAATACTACACGCAGCTTTTCTCCCTGAAGGACGAGCTGGGTTTGAATTTGATGATAAATCCGGAATATTCCACTGCCCATGAGATTTTCCGGCTGCTGCAATTTCCCTCCTTCCTGAAGCGCGATTCCTTTGCCAAGGGCCGTGTGGAAATTGTGGAGGTGGAGCTTCGGGAGGGAAATCTGCTGGTAGGGGCCAGCCTTTCCGAACTGCCAAAGCTTGTAAAGGTGAAGGTCCTGGTGTGCGCCGTGGAGCGCGGCAGCGAAGTGTTTATACCCGATGGCAGCTTTATCCTGGAGCAGGGGGACCGCCTTTCCTTTACTGCGTCCTCCAGCGATCTGGCCAAACTGATCCGAAATCTGGGGCTTACGCAGAAAAAGGTACGGGATGTGATGATTATCGGAGGAAGCCGTATCGCCTTTTATCTGGCAGAAAACCTGATTCATACCGGCGTAAGCGTTAAACTGATCGAAATCGATGAGAACCGCTGTAAAGAACTGGCCGATATGCTCCCGAAAGCAACCATCATTCATGCCGATGGTTCGGACAAGGGTGTGTTGGATTCCGAGGGCCTGGGCCAGATTGACGCCGTTGTTACCCTGACGGATATCGATGAGGAGAACCTTATCATTTCCATGTACGCAAACTACCTTGGCACTTATAAGGTCATTACGAAGATCAACCGCACGGAATTCAGCGATGTATTGAGCGGCAAGGGGATCGACTGTGTGGTCAGCCTGAAGGATCTGTGCTGCAGCGATATCGTCCGGTATGTCCGGGCTATGGGCAACAGCAAGGCCGATTCCGTGATCACTCTTCATCACATTGTGAGAGATAAGGTGGAGGCCCTGGAATTCCGGGCGGACAAGCAGCTTCCCCAGCTGGGCAAGAAGCTGTCTCAGGTCTACTTGCGGCCAAATACCCTCATTGCCTGCCTGACCCGCCGGGGAAGGATCATTATCCCTCAGGGCAGCGATACCATTGAAAAGGACGATACAGTGATCGTGGTGGCACCCGCAGATCAGAGCATCAACAACCTGAACGATATTTTTGTGGAGGCCTGACCCATGAATCACAGAATGATCCTCCGGCTTGTGTGTTATATCCTTCGTGTGGAAGCTGCCTGTATGCTGCCTGCCGCCGCGATTTCCCTTTATAAGCAGGAATGGCCAGCCGTGTTCAGCTTCTGCGGCGCCATCGTGCTTGCCGCGGTTTTGAGCCTTGTCACGTTTCTTGCGCCTCCGCGCGGCAGGGAGATCGGAGCGCAGGAGGGCTTTATCAGCGTGGCCCTCTGCTGGTTGGCCGTATCTGTGGTCGGCGCGCTTCCTTTCTTTTTCAGCAGAGCCATTCCGAATTTTATCGACTGCATTTTTGAAACCGTTTCCGGTTTTACCACTACCGGCGCAAGTATTCTTTCCAACGTGGAAGGGCTTCCCAGAGGAATGCTGTATTGGAGGAGCTTTACTCACTGGCTGGGCGGCATGGGCGTGCTTGTGTTCCTTCTGGCTGTGGTGCCCATGGGGAAAGGGAAAAATTCCCTGCTTCACGTTATGCGGGCGGAAAGCCCCGGCCCTCAGGTAGACAAGCTGGTCCCTCGGCTGCAAAGCAGCGCGAAGATCCTGTATACCATCTACATTTTCCTGACTCTGATTCAGGTGGTTTTCCTGCTGGCAGGGGGTATGCCGCTTTTTGACAGCCTCTGCACGGCCTTCGGTACAGCAGGCACTGGCGGTTTCGGCGTAAAAAATGACAGCATGGCCTCTTACAGCCCCTATCTGCAAACGGTGTGTACGGTGTTCATGGCGCTGTTTGGCATCAATTTCAGCATTTTCTATCTGCTGCTTCTGCGGCAGTTTTCCCGGGCGCTGTGCAATCAGGAGCTGTTGTTGTACCTGGGCGTCATGCTTGGCTCCGTAGCTCTTGTCACCTGGAATATCCTGCCCATGTTCGACGGCCTGGGAGACGCGCTGCACCATGCGGCGTTCCAGGTGTCCTCCATTATGACCACCACCGGCTTTTCAACGGTGGATTTCAACCTCTGGCCGGCCTTTTCAAAGATGCTCCTTCTCGCCCTTATGGTTTTTGGCGCCTGCGCCGGCTCCACGGGGGGCGGCGTCAAGGCTGCCAGGGTGCTGCTGATGTTCAAAGCCAGCCGCCGGGGGATCAAGCGAATGCTGAAGCCCCGCTCCGTGTCCGTAATCCATATGGACGGTCAGATGGTCAGCGAAGACGTGATCCAGAACACCTACAGCTATTTTGCCGTATATGCCCTTACCGCCATGATCTCCATGCTGTTGATCTCAGTGGACGAGTGCTCGGTGGAAACCAATATTTCCGCGGTGCTCGCCTGCCTGAACAATATCGGCCCTGGTCTTGAACTGGTAGGTCCCATGAGCAACTATTCTCATTTTTCTGGTTTCAGTAAGCTGGTGCTCAGCTTCAATATGCTGGCCGGCCGGCTGGAATTGTTCCCGCTGCTGATCTTGTTCCTGCCCGGAGCCTGGAAAAAGAATTGACCCAGGGCTTTTCTCAAATGATCTCGATGCTGGAGGCGCTTTCCTGTATATCCCCTGGAAAGTGTCTCTTTTTTGCTGCCCGCTTTTCCCAAAATAAATGAATTGACAAGGGCAAAGGCGTGAAATATAATGAAAGCAGATAAAGCCCCAAAGAGGGGTAAAGGAGCGTATAGTATGAAGTTACTGGTCATTGGCGGCGTTGCTGCCGGAACAAAGGCCGCCGCAAAGTTCAAGCGGGAAAATCGTTCCGCGCAGGTGACGATCCTGTCAAAGAGCGCGGATATTTCCTACGCCGGCTGCGGCCTGCCCTATTATGTGGGCGGCGCGATCGAGGACAGGGGAGAGTTGATTGTCAACACGCCGGAGAAATTCCAGTCCCTCACCGGCGTGGAGGTGTACACCCGCAGGGAAGCTGTGAAGGTCGATGCCGCCGCCAAAAAGGTAACGGCAAAAAACCTCGCCACCGGCGAAACGGAAACCTATGAATATGACGCGCTGGTCATTGCAGTGGGCGCTTCTCCCGTGATCCCGCCCCTTGATGGAATGGACCTGCCCGGCGTGTTCCAGATGCGCACGCCGGAGGACGCTGTTTCCATGCGGGCCTATCTGGAAGAAAACACTGTGAAAAAGGCCGTTGTGGTAGGCGGAGGCTTTATCGGCCTGGAAATGGCGGAAAACCTCCTTTCCCGAGGTGTGGCTCCCACAGTGGTGGAGGCAGCTTCTCAGGTCCTGCCCGGCGTGCTGGACCCGGAAATGGCCGGATATGTGAAGAAACATCTTCAGAATAAGGGGATCCGCGTGTTGACCAACACAAAGGCGGAGGCTGTTCTGGGAGAAGGAAAAGCGGCGTCTGTCCGCACCGAGGCAGGAGAGCTGTCCTGCGGCGTGGTGGTATTCTCTGTAGGCGTAAGGCCCAATACGGGCTTTTTGCAGGATACCGGCATGGAGATGGGCCGGGGCGCCATTGTGGTGGACGAAAAGCTCCGCACCAGCCTGCCTGATATCTATGCCGCAGGAGACTGCGCGCTGGTGAAAAACCGGCTCACCGGGAAGCCCCAGTGGTCCCCTATGGGTTCTTCCGCCAATTTGGAAGGACGCACGCTGTCCCAGGCTTTGGCAGGAGAGGATAAGACTTTCCCCGGCGTGCTCGGTACCGCCGTCTGCAAACTGCCGGACTTAAACTGCGGCAAAACCGGTCTGACCGAAACCGCTGCCCGGGAAGCTGGCTACGAGGTGGAAACCGCCCTGATGGTCACCGATGACAAGGCCCATTACTACCCGGATTCCGCCTATTTTATCATCAAGCTCATTGCGGACAGAAAGACCTGCGCTTTGCTGGGCGTACAGGTGCTGGGCCCCGGCGCGGTGGATAAGATCGTAGACTTGGGTGTTCTGGGCATTTCCATGGGAGCCTCTCTTTCCGACTATGAAAATCTTGATCTGGCCTACGCGCCGCCTTTCTCAACGGCTATACACCCCTTTGTGCAGGCGGTGTACGTGCTGGAAAACAAGCTGGACGGCATTCTGGTCAGTATGACGCCTGCCCAGTATGCGGCGGGAGAAGCCGAGGGCTATACCGTGCTCGATGTGAATCCTCAGCCGGTGATCCGCGGCGCGAAGTATATCGACCTTGGCAAGGTGGACGGCCCTGTCGAGGGCATTGATAAAAAGGAAAAGCTGCTGCTTGTCTGCGCCAAGGGCAAGCGCGCCTATTTCCTGCAAAACCGTCTGCGCGCCCTGGGATATGAAAATACCGCAGTTCTGGAAGGCTCTACCTTCTTTAACGACGTGCGTGTCAAGTCTGCGGGAGCGGCGGTGTCCCCAGAGGAAATCACCCGGGTAAAAGCTCTGGGCTTCCTGTGGGACAAGAGGACCCCCGATTGTTTCAACGGCCGCGTGATCACCCGCAACGGCAAAATTACCGCCGATGAAATGCGGGCTATCACCGAGGCTGCAGAGCGATTCGGCAACGGAGAAGTCACCATGACCTCCCGGCTGACCATGGAGATACAGGGCGTTCCCTTCGACAATATCGAGCCTCTGCGGGAATATCTGCAAACTGCCGGTCTGGAAACAGGAGGCACGGGCTCCAAGGTGCGGCCCGTGGTGTCCTGCAAGGGGACCACCTGCCATTACGGCCTTATCGATACCTTTGAGCTGTCAGAGGAAATACACGAACGCTTCTTCCACGGCTATGCCGGTGTAAAGCTGCCGCATAAGTTTAAAATCGCCGTGGGCGGCTGCCCGAACAACTGCGTCAAGCCCGACTTAAACGACTTGGGCGTGGTGGGCCAGAAGGTGCCGGAGATCGATTTGGAAAAGTGCCGGGGCTGCAAGGTCTGCCAGATCGAAAAGGCGTGTCCCATCAACGTGCCGCTTGTAAAGGACGGCAAGCTTACCATCGACGGCGAAACCTGCAACCACTGCGGGCGCTGCGTGGGCCAATGCCCCTTTAAGGCCGTGGAGGGCTATACCACCGGTTACCGCATCTATATTGGGGGCCGCTGGGGCAAGAAGGTTGCCCACGGGCGGTGTCTGGAAAAGGTATTTACCAGTAAGGAAGAAGTCCTGGATGTTATTGAAAAAGCCATTCTCCTGTTCCGCGAGCAGGGCGTTACCGGTGAACGCTTTGCCGACACCATCGCCCGCATCGGCTTTGAAAATGTACAGGAACAGCTGCTGAGCGACGAGCTTTTGTCCCGCAAGCAGGAAAACCTCAGCGCGCAGAAGCATATGAAGGGCGGGGCAACCTGTTAAAGAAACTGCACTGTTTGGTTTAACGAAAAAACGAACGCCTGTTTTCAGGCTTCAAAAAAGCGGCGGACGAGAAAGTTTTCTCGTCCGCCGCTTTTTTACTGCTTTTCTGAGACCGCCTAAGAGCCTGGCTTTCAGCTCTATAAGCGGCTCTCAGGCTGCATAGCGGGTAATATACAGAGCGCTGCTGCCATGGCTTTCCATTACCTGACGGCTGATTTTTCTTCCCCAGGAAATTTTACAGGTGGAATAGTCGGCGTTGACCTCCGCCACGGAGATGGAATCATTGGTTTTTTCTATGACCACCATGGAATGCTCTTCGTCGAAAAGGCGGATCTGATCGCCGATCCTCAGTTTATCGAAATCCCGGAAGGTCCGCACCGGCGCGTCCTTGCCGAAAAGCTGGTCGCTGAGCATGCTGGCAAATCCAAGGCACTGTCTGCTCCATGTTCCTCCGATCACAGGGACCGAAGATACGCCTTGGTATTCGTTGCAATAAGCAGTGCCGTAGTATCCGTGGTTGCAGGGAGTGTCCGTCACGATCTCCCAGGCAGCTTTTCCGGCGGTGCTTTCGGAGGTGCGATGGTTCCAGTATTTCCCATTGGGAAATTTCTTTTGCAGTGCGGAAAGCTTTTGCCGGATCTCGTAATAGGGGTCCGGGGGAGCGGGAATGCTGCTTTTGTCCAGAGGCTTGATATCCAGCAGGTTGCAGAGCAAAACCGCTGCTTCTCCTCTGGTGGTTCTGCCCAAGGGCCGGAAAGAGCCGTCCTGATATCCGGTAACGATCTCGGCAGTCTGGCAGGCATAAACGCTGCTTGACGCCCAGCTTGAAATGTCGATGTCATCCGAAAAGGCAGTTGGCTCTTTTTTTGCCGTAAGCTTTGCGTTTTCGGGATAGGCCTGCGCGAAACGTACAAGGAAAGCGGCGGCTTCCTCCCGGGTAACAAAGGCGTTTGGCTTAAAACGATTCTCTTTGTATCCATAGGCAATGTTCATTTTGGCAGCCCAATTGATATAAGGGGTGAACCATTGCCCAGCAGCTACGTCTTCAAAAACGGTAAAAGCCCGATAGGTATTGATCTCCTCCGGAGAAAGCACCGAGGACGCCAGCATACGCAGAAGTTCCGCTCTGGTCACGGGACGGTTGGGAGAAAAGGTAGTGCTGCTGGTGCCGCTGACGATTTGATTTTCCGCCAGCGCATACACATAGCCTGCGTGCCAGGCTGTCTGAGGTATATCGTGGAAAACAAGGCGCTCTTCCGCGGCGGCGCCCGGCCCGGGAAGCGCTGCGCACAGCAGAGCAATGATCAACAACAGGGCAAGAGCTCTCTTTTTCACTGCCAGCCCATCCTTTCAGAGAATTTTTTCAAGACCATAAATTTGCTCTCGTTCCGCAAACGAGACACGCTTCAAAGAATCCCGAAACCGCGTCTGCTTCATTTGCAATGCTAAAAGGATAGCACTTTTTGGAAAAAATGGCAAGATGACAGGGACGCTTGCCGAATATTTCACATTCCTGAGAGTGCCGGCCTCTGCCGGTCGTTTTCAAAGATAACAGGGAGCGCCAGCCGCTTTTTCAGACTTCGCGCAGCATTGAGCCAAAATAGCGGTGGACCTCCAGGTTCTCCGTCAACTCCGGGTGGAATGCAGTGACGAGCTGGTCCCCCTGCCGGGCGGCGACGGCCTTTCCGTCCACTTCTGCCAGAAGCTCCGCGCCGCCCCAAAGCGCGTCGATGATTGGGGCGCGGATAAAAGTCATGGGGATCTTTCCAATTCCTTTAAATTCTGCTGTAGTGTGAAAGCTTCCCAGCTGGCGGCCATAAGCGTTGCGCCGCGCAGAAATATCCATGGTGGCAAGCTGAGGCTCGCCGCCATCCACCCGCTTTGCCAGCAGGATAAGCCCGGCGCAGGTTCCGAACACGGGAAGCCCCGATTCGATCTGTTCTCGAAGCGGAAGAAGCAGCGTGAGATTCCGCAGCAGCTTTCCCATGACGGTGCTTTCCCCGCCAGGAAGGATCAGGCCGCTCAGCGGGCGGTTCAGATCTCTTCTCTGCCGTATTTCAAACCAGGAGATATTTAAGCGATCCAGCGCTTTCTCGTGTTCCAGAAAAGCGCCCTGTACCGCAAGAATGCCAACAGCTCCCCTCATTGTCCTCTCTCCGCCATGAGCAGGGCTATCTCCTGCTCGTTGATGCCCACCATGGCTTCGCCCAGGTCCTCAGAAAGCTCCGCCAGCAGCTTTGCGTCCCGGTAGTTTGTGACGGCCTGTACAATGGCAGCAGCGCGCTTTTCCGGATTTCCCGATTTAAAAATGCCGGAGCCTACGAACACTCCCTCCGCGCCAAGCTGCATCATCAGCGCCGCGTCCGCGGGGGTGGCTACGCCGCCGGCGGCGAAGTTCACCACAGGCAGCTTCCCGTTTTTGTGGACGTACCGTACCAGCTCGCAGGGGACCTGCAGCTCTTTCGCGGCCTCGAAAAGCTCATCGGCGTTCATGGAGACAAGACGGCGGATTTCGCTTTGCATCTTCCGCATGTGGCGGACGGCCTGGACTATGTCGCCTGTGCCGGGCTCACCCTTGGTACGGATCATGGAAGCGCCCTCCTGAATGCGGCGGAGCGCTTCGCCCAGGTCTCTTGCGCCACAGACAAAGGGAACCCGGAAAGAGGTCTTGTCGATGTGGTATACGTCGTCGGCGGGGGAAAGAACTTCGCTTTCGTCGATGTAGTCGATCTCGATAGCCTCCAGGATCTGCGCTTCTGCGAAATGCCCGATCCTGCATTTTGCCATAACTGGAATGGAAACAGCCTCCTGAATGCCTCGGATCATTTTTGGGTCGCTCATGCGGGAGACCCCGCCTGCCGCCCGGATATCTGCGGGAATGCGTTCCAGCGCCATGACCGCGCAGGCCCCGGCCGCTTCTGCGATTTTTGCCTGCTCCGGCGTGGTGACGTCCATGATGACGCCTCCCTTGAGCATCTGTGCCAGGTTCCGGTTCAATTCCGCCCTGTTTTCCGTGTGTTCCATACTGAGAACCTTCTTTCTCCAAATTTTTCTTGACAAATGTTTCGCTTTCTATCATACTCAGTTCTGGACTGATTGAAATATCCATTTTACGGAAAAAATATCAGGCCAGAAAGAAGGAGCGCTGTGCTGACTTATTCGCTGGAGCGCCGGGGAAGGCTCCCCGTCTACGAGTTTTTATACAAAAGCGTTCGGGAGGATATCCTTTCAGGAAAGCTGAGAGCAGGGGAGAGATTGCCGCCCAAACGGGGGCTGGCGGAGCATTTGGGCGTCAGTATCATGACGGTGGAAAACGCCTACAACCAGCTTCTGCTGGAAGGCTATATCCGCTCCGAGCAGCGCAGGGGGTATTATGTGTGCGCCCTGGAAACCCTGCCGAAACGCCCTGCTGCGCAGATAAGTGAGCCTTTTAAGCCGGTTTTGCCGGAATCTGAGAAAAAAGAGCGGGAATGGTTTTCCGATTTGAAAACAAGCCGCACGCCAACAGAGCAGTTCCCTTTTTCCGTTTGGGCCAGGCTGATGCGAGAGGTATTGACGGAACGGGAGCCCGCGCTGCTGGGCCCCATGCCCGCCAAAGGTATGCCCGCCCTGCGAGAGGCTGTCGCTGGGTATCTGGACCGCTTCCGGGGCATGACAGTCTCGCCGGAGCAGATCGTGATAGGCGCGGGAACGGAATATCTTTACGGCCTGCTGGTCCAGCTTCTGGGAAGGGAGAAGAGGTTTGCTGTGGAAGACCCCGGCTATGATCGGATTGCCCAGGTCTACCGCGCCAACGGGGCAAGCTGCTGTCCTGTTCCTTTGGACGGTATGGGCCTGTCTGTCCGGGGATTGCGAGAGCAGAAAGCCCAGGTAGCCCACCTGTCTCCGGCCCACCATTTTCCCACAGGTATCGTGACCCCGGCCGCCCGGCGGCGGGAGCTGCTGGCCTGGGCCGGGGAAGCGCAGGACCGGTATATCATCGAGGACGACTACGACAGCGAGTTCCGTTTCGCGGGCCGTCCCGTGCCCACCATGCAGAGCATTGACCGAAACGGCAGCGTGCTGTATGTCAACACCTTTTCCAAGACTCTGACTCCCGCCATTCGGATCAGCTACCTTGTGCTGCCACCTTCGCTTTCCCGCCGTTTTTCCGAGCGCTTGGGCTTTTATTCCTGTACGGTTCCAAGCTTTGAGCAGATGACCCTGGCAAAGTTCATCGATGGGGGCTATTTTGAATCGCACCTCGCCCGGACCCGTCATTTTTACCGCCGCCAGCGGGACGCCATGCTGGCAGCTATTCGGGAAAGCTTCCTGGGCGGCAGGTGCCGGGTGAGAGAAGCGGACGCGGGCCTTCATTTCCTGCTGGAGACCGGCTCTGCCTATTCAGACCGGGAACTGGTGCGCCGCGCGGCAGAACGCGGGATACACGTTTCCTGCCTTTCCGAATATTACAGCCGCCCCGAAAGGGCTGATTCCGCCTGCTTTGTGATCAACTATTCCGGCGTCAGCCGGGAGAAAATGGCGGAGACGGCGCGCCGTTTGGCGGAAGCGGCGTTTTCGTAAGGCGACAAACAATGGATCTGAAAAGAAAGGAGGGAAGGAAACCAGATGGCAGAATACTTCGATGAACTGGAATATTTCTGGGCGACAGGCCGCACCATTCCTCCGGACATGGGCTTTCAACAGTTTGGAGCGGGACATCTTGCCTGGCTTTTCCTGCTGGTCCTTTTGTGCCTGCTGCTGGGGATACGCTACCGGAAGTGGGGAGAAGAAAAGCGGAGGCTCTGCCGCAGGATTTTGGCGACTTTGCTGGTGGCGGACGAGCTTTTCAAGGACATATCCACGCTGGCCACAGGAAATTTCCAGCTGGACTTTTTGCCCCTGCATCTGTGCAGCATCAATATCTTTCTGATTCTGGCGGACGCCGTAAAGCCCTCCGACACTCTGCGGGAGCTGCTGTACGCTGTCTGTCTGCCCGGGGCTCTTTTTGCCCTGGTCTTTCCGGGCTGGGCGTATCTGCCCCTTTGCAATGCCCTCTGTATACACAGCTTTACTGCCCACATCCTGCTGTTCCTGTATCCTTTTCTCCTGATCTGCAGTGGGTTTCAGCCGGAGCTGCGCCGCTTTGGAAAAGTTCTGCCCTTCTGTCTGCCGGTGGCAGCGGGGGCTTACTGTTTCAACCAGGCTTTCGGCACCAACTTCATGTTTTTAAATTATGCCGGCACGGGAAATCCCCTGAGCTGGTTTGAAACGCGGCTTGGCACGCCGGGATATCTTATAGGCATTCCCATTCTCTGCGTCCTTTGCTGGGCCGTGCTGTACGGCGTCCCTTTTCTGCGGCGCAGAAGAAAGGCGGGACGTTCCCAAAGAAAAACCTTGTAAGTTTGGAAGTTTTAGGGTATGGTATGTATAAACGGAAAGGAAGCTGATGAAATGAACCGGGAAAATAAGCGGAGACAATACGAAAAGGGCTACTATAAAAATCACGCCTGCGATGAGACCTTTACCTGCAAAAACTGCGGGCGAACCGTGGTGCCCGGCGGGGCGGGCAGCGATCATCGAAATCACTGTCCCAACTGCCTTCACAGCCTTCATGTGGATAACGAGCCGGGGGACAGGGAATCCGACTGCGGCGGCATTATGGACCCTGTCGCTGTCTGGGTGCGCAACAACGGGGAGTGGGCCATCATTCACCGCTGCCGTCGATGCGGTCATCTCAGCTCCAATCGGGTACTGGCGGACGACAACCCCATGAAGCTTATGTCTATCGCCTTAAAGCCGCTGACAAACCCGCCCTTCCCGCTGGAACGCATCGAGGAACTGACGGCCTCCATGGGCGGCGAAGGGAGCTTTCCGGTCAGAAAACCGGGAGCCGCCTCTTTGGAGGGGGAAAAAGAGTAAAAGATTTCACTGTAAAGGGGAAACCGCCGGGCGGCAGGAAAATTCTGCCTGATCCGGCGGTTTTCTTTTCTACAGGGGCCGCAGGCCGAAATAGCTGAGCATGCCGTAATAAATACCCCGGGCAAAGCCCTGCGGGTCGTCCTGTAGTTTCTGGGCGTCGGCTGCGTTGCTCAGATAAGCCAGCTCCACCAGAATGGCGGGCATGGTTGTGCGCCTCAGTACATAGAGGGAGGGGTTGATCCGCACGCCGTTGTCCCGCGTTCCTACTTCCGTCACAACGCTGTTTAAAACGTGCTGTGCCAGCCAATAGGACTGCGTGTTTTCCCGGTAAACGTAGACCTCTGTTCCGTTGATGGCCGGATTGGTGTTGGAATTGCAGTGAATGCTCACGAAATAGTCGGCGGGCCAGCTGTTCGCCATGCTTACCCTGGCTTGCAGGCTGGTGGCGTTGCTGGTGCCCAGAATGGTTTCCGGAGTTGGCCGGGAAAGCCGGGCGATGAACCGGTAATCGTCGTTTAAAAGCTGGGAAAGATACAGCCCCACTTCATAGTTTACGTCCTGTTCCACCAGGCCGTTTCCCACTGCACCTGTGTTGGGCCCGCTGGGATTGTGTCCCTGGTCGATAAAAATACGGATTGGCACGTTGACCGCCTCCTGAAAGGATTCTCTCCTATCTTATGTGAACGGAGGAAAAATGCCAGCCGGGGAACAGTTTTTTGAGGAGCGGGGCCAGGAAAAAGCCCGCTAGCACCGGAGAAAAACGGTTTCTTTACAGGCGGGAGCGGCTATGCTATGATTGATCCTATAGATCTCGAAGCTGAAAGCAGGCCTGTAGGAAAACAAATTCAAACTTTTGCCTGTTACATTTTGCCGGCTTCCTTCATCTATTGTTTGAACGACTGCCAAGGCGGAGTTTTATGACCGCTATCTGCCGCGGCGTGGGAGGGGGAATTGTTCTGGAAAAGAGAAAAACGGCGGCGCTGGTGCGTACCGCCGCCATAGGTGACAAGGAAGCTTTTGCTTCTCTGATTGACGCCCATAAAGGCTCTATGTATGCCACCGCGATCGCCGTTACCCGCAATGAGGACGACGCGTTGGACGCCATTCAGGATACGATTCTGATTTTGTGGGAAAAGCTTGATACTTTGAAGGACCCCGGAGCCTTTAAAACGTGGATGACCCGTATCCTTGTCAACAGCTGCTGTGGGATCCTTCGGCTCAAGAAGCGGGAAACGTCTGCGGAGCAGGTGTGGGAAGAAGGCGTTTCCATGGATCTGGATACCTCTCTGGACGTGCGGGGGGCGCTTGGAGAACTGCCTGAAAATGACAGACTGCTGTTACAGCTTTTCTATTTTGAAGATATGTCCGTTCAGGAAATCTCCCAGGCCCTTTCCCTGAAGCCGGAAGCAGTGCGAATGCGCTTGACCCGAAGCAGAAAGCGGTTTCGGAAGCAATATGAAAGGGCGGTGAACCAATAATGAACGGCGGAAAAAGGAAAATGAAAAAACTACTGGAAGAAAAGCTTCCCTATCCCAAAATCACAGAACAGGCAGAGCAGAGGATCGATTTGGCGCTTTCCATGCTGCCTGACAGGAAAGCGGCCCAAAAGGAGGCAGAACCGACCCATTTCAGGGAAGAGCCTGCCGTCCCAATAGACTTCTCCCAGGAAAGCGCAGCCAGCGTGGAACGGCCTGTCCGGCGCGGTCTGCGGGTGGCGGCAAAGTGCGCGCTTTCTTTGGGTGCGGCCTGCTTTGTATACCTGTTCCTGTTTCACTGGGTGCTGCCCAATCTGAGAGCGGAGGACAGCCGGACGGTTCCCAACCAGCCGGGGAGCAGCCTTGTTGAAGCCGCCAGCCGGGCGGAATCTACTGTGGAATCGGCCGCGGGGCTGACTGAAAACAATGAGCCGTCTTTCACGGTTGATTCCCTTACAAAGACCGGCAACGGCGTTTCTCTTACCTTGACTCTGCCTGCGCTGCCTGCTTCTCCCGTACTCGAAACGTTCAGTCTGCCAACGATCCGGGTCTATACGGACCAGGGGAAAAAGCTGGAAGCCGCCGACAATGAAATGGGAGAACTGACTGCTTGCAGCTCAAACGTATTTGAGTCAGGCCCTGCCGGCCAGCTCTACACTGTGAGCGGCGATCTGATAGGGGACCTCACCGGCGTAAAAAAGCTGATAGTAGCGGCGTTTGATTTCCTGTCCGTGGAAGACCCTCTGATCGAGGAGGGCTTCGGCAAATTCGGTAAAACTGTTTATTCAAACGGCACCCTTCATGCGCCGGTCGTATTAGGCGAGTATACACTGGACCTGGAAACAGGAGGAATAGAAATAACCAAAAGCTTTGAGGACAAAGGATTTACGGCAATGTGCCTGGAAAAATATCTTGCGGCGTTCGGCGATGCAGCGGAATTCCAGAACCATATGTGGATTTCTGGGAACAGCGCATTTACCGGTGGAAGAGAGGCTGAGGACGCTCCTGGGTACTTAAGGTTTTTCTACCAATTCTTCTGCTATCTGGATACGGAGGAAAGCCTGCCTTACGATGTGCATTTCTATTTTAACGATGAGCTGTATCGGTCGGTTCCCCTTGACCAAAGCGAAGGTGGGACAGAAGAAAAGCTGAACGGAGGTCAGACTGTGAAAACCCGATGGGAATTGGCTGAAAGAATCATTGGTGTGCCGGAGGGCTCTGATATTTTCAAGGATCCCGTAAAACGCTACTGCATTGTGAACGTTTATTATGATGAGCTGTTTCCCTCCGAGGATTTTATTGGGAATCCGCGGCTCAACCCCTTCGACGATGCCGGAGGAGAATGGCATATTGAAGTAGAAGATCGCCTCACAGGGGAAATACTGGCGGATTCCCGCTATTTCGGAAAATCCTATGCGGAAGTTAAGGAATTGCCGCCTGAGGCTTCCGAAGTGCAGACCATGGCCTCCCCGTTTCCCGCATACGCGGGCGAATCTATCGAAAGCGCGGCAGACGGGTTTTAAGCACCACTGATTTTTGCATCGGGCAGAAAACTTCCGACTCGTTTATAGGGAATTTTACAGAAAATCAGGCCCTTCCAGTGAAAGCTGGAAGGGCCTGATTACTGCACAAAGCTTCTGTTACTTAAATAATGCCTTTCCGTCATTTCTGAAGAAATGGCAATGTAAAAAGCCGCTTTGCTTGATAATGTCTTTTTCGTCATTTTTGGAGAAATGACAGCGTAAAAGCTGTTTTACTTGATAATGCTTTTTCCTGTCATTTCTTTGGGTTGAGGCAGCCCCAGCACCTTGAGCATGGTGGGGGCGATGTCCGCCAGAACCCCGCCTTCACGGAGCTCGCAGGGGTAGTTGATCACGCAGAAGGGAACGGGGTTGGTGGTGTGGGCGGTAAAGGGAGCGCCGTCGTCGTCCACCATTTTGTCGGCGTTGCCGTGGTCGGCGGTAAGCAGCACACAGCCGCCCATTTCCTTCACGGCCTCCACCACCCGGCCCAGGCAGGTATCCACGGCTTCCACCGCCTTTACGGCAGCTTCAAATACGCCGGTGTGGCCCACCATGTCGCAGTTGGCATAATTCAAGATCAGCGCGTCATATTTGCCGGACTTTACGGCTTCCACCATTTTGTCCGTGACTTCATAGGCGCTCATCTCCGGCTGCAGGTCGTAGGTGGCCACGGCGGGGGACTTCACCAGAATGCGGTCCTCTCCGGGATACTGCTTTTCCACGCCGCCGTTGAAGAAGAAGGTGACGTGGGCGTATTTTTCCGTTTCGGCGATGCGCAGCTGGGTAAGGCCCTTGTCGGAAATGTACTCGCCGAAGGTGTTTTTCAGGGATTCGGGCTTGTAGGCCACCTCCACGTTGGGCATGGTGGCGTCGTACTGGGTCATGCACACATAGGTGAGGGGGAAGAAGCCGTTTCTGCGCTCAAAGCCCTTGAAATCGGGGTCCACCAGCGTCCGGGTGATCTCTCTTGCCCGGTCAGGGCGGAAATTGTAGAAGATCACGGAATCTCCCTCGGAAATGGGAGCAGCCCCGTCGCATACTACGGGTACCACAAATTCGTCGGTCACGTCCTTGTCATAGGAGTTCTGCACGGCGCAGACGGGGCAGGGGGCGTGCTCGCCCTCGCCGTATACCATGGCGGCATAGGCCTTTTCCACCCGCTCCCAGCGGTTGTCCCGGTCCATGGCATAGTAGCGGCCCATCACGGTGGCTACTTTGCCTACGCCCAGCTCTTTAAGCTTTTCCTGGAGCTCTTCCACATAGCCCTTGCCGCTGCTGGGGGGCACGTCCCGGCCGTCCAGGAAGCAGTGGACAAAGATCT
>CAZXLM010000012.1:0-49028 GCA_964642055.1 uncultured Acutalibacter sp.
ATGCTGGGCGGCACGGAGCTCATTCGCCGAAAGCTGGGGAAGGACGCTCACGCCATGACCATCACCCTGCTGACGGACAAGGACGGCAAGAAGATGGGGAAGACCGCCGGCAACGCTGTCTGGCTGGACCCCAATAAGACCTCTCCCTTTGATTTCTATCAGTACTGGCGCAATGTATACGACGCCGACGTCCTTAAGTGTCTGCGTATGCTCACCTTCCTGCCTTTGGAGCAGCTTGACGAGATGAACTGCTGGGAAGGGGAGAAGCTCAACGAGGCAAAGGAGATATTGGCTTTTGAGCTGACAAAGATGGTCCACGGGGAAGAAGAAGCCCGAAAGGCCCAGGAAGGCGCGAAGGCTCTGTTTGGAGCTGGCGGAAATACGGAAAATATGCCCACCACGGAGCTGACGGAAGCCGATTTGCCGAAGGGCGCCGTCAATGTGCTGGACCTGCTGCTGAAAACGGGCTTGGCGGCTTCCAAGGGCGAGGGACGCAGGCTGGTACAGCAGGGCGGCGTCACCGTGAACGATGAAAAGGTAACGGATTTCAGTAAGACTTTTTCCGCCGCTGACTTCAAAGATGGGTACCTCATCATCAAGAAGGGAAAAAAGGTGTTCCATAAGGCTGTTTTAAAGTAAACAAAGTATGAAGGTAAAAACCGGGGCAGAAGATCTGTCTCGGTTTTCCATGTTTAGAGTTTTTCTTGCTTTTTCCACAATTTTCGCACCAGGCGTGCTTTTGCCGCTTTAATTTTTGTGAGGTATCTACTGGAGTACAGGGCTCCCACTAAAAGCATTCCCATCGCGAAACCAAGGACAAGGGAAGCAATCGTCTCATAGGGCTGGCTCCTTTCCAGACCCGCAATATCAATTGCGGCAAAGATCGCCATGCCGGCCAAGGCGGCGCAGAACATGACGCACATTCGTCTGGAAACAAGGCTTTTTTCTTCGTTGCTGTAATCTGCAATTTTTGTCATAAGTTCTTCCTGCGTTTGGTTCTCTTTATTCATGCTATCCGTTCTCCTTTGCCCGTCCAAAATCTCTTCGATCTCCACGTCATAGTATTTGGCTAGCTCGATCAACAAATCAATATCCGGCATGGTCGTTCCGTTTTCCCAGCGCGAAACGCTTCGGTTTGATACGCCCAGCGTTTCGGCAAGTTCTGCCTGCGTGACAGAATTTTCGTTTCGCAGCTCTTTTAAAAATGATCCCACTTTCTGCTGATCCACAATTCTTCCTCCTTTCGCTTTTTAGCATAGTCTTCTTGCGGGGAAAAGTACAGGTCATGAACTGAGAATCCCACAAATTCCAGCCCGGTTTTGTGATATCGGCTTCGATCGATCCGAAATTTGAACTTCGAGAGAGTAAAGCAAGAAAAATATGCCAATAGTATTAACATGGATAAAAAATCGGAAAAGCAAAACGTCATTTTCATGAGTGCGGCGGCTTTTGGACTTACCGCATTGCTTTTGTGTATCGTTTATGCCGGCTTTGGCCTTTTTCCCTTTGGAGAAAAAACGCTTGCCTGGGGGGACATGAAACAGCAGGTGATCCCGCTGATGCTGGAATTGAAAGATATCCTGGCGGGGAACTCCGGCTTCCTGCTGAATTTCCAAAACGCGGGCGGCATGAGCTTTTGGGGAGTTTTTTTCTTCTTCCTTTCCAGTCCCTTCACGTTTCTGACCGCTTTTGTGGAAAAGGGCGATGTGTATTTTCTTGTGAACCTGCTGGTGCTGGCAAAGCTCGCGCTTTCCTCAGCCACAGCTTCTCTCTTTTTTCAGGAAGAGCAGCCTGATTTGAACGCCGGATTTCATCTCTTTTTCTGCGTTTCTTACGGGCTTTGCGGCTACGGACTGCTTTACTATCAAAATATCGTCTGGCTCGATATGCTTTATCTCTTTCCCATTTTGATGCTGGGCTTCCGCCGATTGATCTACAGTGGGAAAAGCTTTCTTTTCACGACTTCTCTTGCAGCGGCAATCATAATTAACTACTATCTCAGCTATATGGTGCTTCTGGCTTTGATCCTGATTTCCGCCCTGTTTGTCAAAAACTGTGTCCCTAAAGAAAAGAGAGGAGAGACTTCGGGAAAAATCGGCGTTTCGGCGCTGTTATCGCTGCTTTTGACCGCCGTTGTCTGGATCCCGTCACTGTTGCAATGCCTCCGCTCTGCAAGGACTTCTCAGGGAATTATCGGCTCCATACAGGCAGGAGGAATACTTACAGAAGTATCCACCACGCTGCCCGTCCTGCTGTGTACGGCGGGGGCAGTCGTTTTTCCGGCGGCAGCGGCTCTTTTTCCCAAGTCGCCGAAACGAAAAACGCTTCTGCAGCTTTTTCTCCTGACGTCTCTGCCGCTGGTCCTGGAGCCGGTCAACAAGCTTTGGCATACCGGCAGTTACCAGGCATTTCCCGCAAGGTATGGATATATTCCGCAGTTTCTTGCGCTTTGGTGCATGGCCGATTTTCTTGGCGGCACGAAAAACAGTTCGCGGTCCGTACGTAGAAAAAGAAGAAGCCGTCTGCTTTTGGGACTGACAGTCCTCGCTCTTTTCATTTGCGGCAGCCTTATTATGGCGCTGAAATTTGACTCGATTGTCAGCTATACCCAAACACTTTGGTTCGATGACGAAAGCTTTCTCTTTTTGCTGCTGTTTTCCCTTCTGGCGGCCACTTTTATGTGGTTGGGGCTTTTCCTGTGGCGCAGGGGAAACCTTTCTCAAAAGGCGCTGAGCTCAGCACTTTTAGCCATTTGCCTGATACAGGGAGTTTTTCACGCTGCAATTCTGATCGGATCCGCGGCCAATGTGCCGGATCGGGAAAGAACGGTTTTGAAAACGGAGGGCAGTATTCCCGATGACGGATTTTACAGAGTGAAGCAGAATTTCAAATTCTGTGATGTAAATCTGTTGGGAGCCTCCGGTTTCTGCTCCATAAACCACTACACCTCATTGACAGACGAAAAATTTCTTTACGCGGTAAAGAAATTGGGATACAGCTCCTATTGGATGGAAACCTCCGCGTGCTGCGGAACTGTGCTTTCTGATATTCTGCTTTCAAACAAATATTCGCTGTCGAAAAATCTGCGCTGGGAAAAAACAGGAAGTGGAAATATTGGATATGTTTTGCCGGCGGGAACTCTGCCGGAAACTTTATCAGGAAGCGACCGGGCCTCTCAGCAGAACGTTCTGTTCCGTCGGATATCCGGACTGTCCTCTGACGCGTTTCGAGCCTATGCTCCCACAGAGGTTCAGGGGATAGAGCTGAAGAAGGAAGCAGGTGAAACTCAGCTGCGGCGCATTTCAGATTTTTCCGTCATCCGTTACACAATTCCCACAACTTCCAAAGAAACCCTGTATTTTGACGCCTTCAATGAAAACACGACCAGGCTTCAGGAACCGATCAACAATACTTTCAAGGTGGTTGTCAACGGCAGAGTCGTATCCAACTGTTATCCAAATCAAAGCTGTAACGGTTTCTTGAAATTGGGGGAATTTGAAGATGAAACGGTTTCTGTGGAGATCTGGGCCAACAAAGGTGCTGATTGCTTGAAGTCCTTCGGTGTTTTCGGGATTCGTTCCGAAGACGCGGAAAGCTTTGCGAAAAGCCTAAAAAGTACTGATCTGCACGCGGAAAAAAGCCGTGTCTTCGGTACGGCAAACGCGGAAGAAAGCGGACAGGCGCTGTTCCTCAGCATTCCCTATTCGCCGGGAATGAGGATTGTAGTCAATCAAAAAACGGTGGAACCAAAAATCGTCCTTGACTGCTTTCTGGAGATTCCACTGGAACAGGGGACAAATGAAATTGAACTTACGCTTATTCCGCAGGGTGTAAAAGCCGGGGGATTCCTGTCAATTGCGACAGCGGTTATCTGCCTGACAGCGATTTTTCTTCGATGCCGGAAAAAGGGCAGGGCGGAGGCTCTCTGGAACAAAGCTGCCTATCCCTTACTGAATGCGGCGTTCTACAGTGTTCTGCTGCTGATTTATCTGGCCCCAATAGCACTGTGGTTTGGAAAATTCCTGTGAGCAAGAAAACTGTAGATTTTCGTTTAAGTGGAAATGTGATTGCATGTTTTTTCAATTTGAGCTACAATACTGTGGAAGTTCGAAACCATATCCACTTTTGAAGGGAGCAGATCGTACTGTTATGAAAAAAATATTTCTTACTGCCCTCGCTTTTATCCTGGTTGTGTCCTGCACCTCGTGCAGCGCGAGAAATGCCGCGGCGTCAACCGTGCTGGGAACAGAGTCGGAACTGGCAGATATGGATCAATTGAAACCCGTATCCAACCACGAGAAGATCGGATATCAGCTGGAACTGCCGGAAAAAGGGGAAGAAATTGCCGTCATTACGATGAAAACAGGCGAGATCTTCAAGCTGCGCTTTTTCCCCGATGAAGCGCCAAAAGCGGTATATAATTTTAAGCTTCATGCGCTTCAGGGATATTACGACGGCCTTACCTTTCACCGCGTGGTGAAGAACTTTATGATCCAGGGCGGCGACCCGCTGGGCAGCGGGTCCGGCGGCGAAAGCGTATGGGGCGAACCGTTCCCGGACGAATTCAACTCCAATCTTCTGAATATCGACGGAGCGGTTTCCATGGCGAACAGCGGTGCGAATACCAACGGGAGCCAGTTCTTTATCAATGCCACAAACCAAACGCAGACAGACTGGAATAATTATGAGATGGGCTTTGAGCAGTACCAGAAGGATCCGGACGTTTTTACTTCAAATTTTGGCCGCTGGATCAAAATGGATATTGTCCCGGACGAAATGAAGGAGCTTTATAACGAATATGGGGGGAATCCTTATCTGGACGGTTACTACAGCACTACCGGGGAAGGCCATACGGTTTTCGCACAGGTTTTCGAAGGCATGGAAAACGTGCTGAGCCTGTCGGAAGCCGCAGTAGGGGAAAATGGGTATACGCCGGTTGAGAATATGGTAATCGAAAAAGTGGCGGTCACGGTTTACTAAGCTGTAAGAGAACCCCGCAAGAAAAGAAGCAGGAACCGCAAGCTTGCGGTCCTGCTTCCTCTTTTCTCGGCTTTATTCCATGGCTGACAACTTATAACAAAGGGTCAGCAGGTTGTCGTTCATGTGGACGTTTTCCACGATGGCATCGGTATGTACCAGGGAAATATCATAGTGGCTGAAATTCCAAAAAGAACGAATTCCCAAGTCATAGAGCTCGTCGGAAATGTCCTTCGCGTACTCGCCCGGAACGCAGAGTATGGCCATTACCGGCGCGCTTTTTTGATAAAACCCACGGATATCGGCGTAATCCAGTATCTGATAGTTGCCGATTATGGTTCCGATCACACGAGGAGAATTATCAAATACGCCAATTAAATTGAAACCCAGCTTTTCAAAGGGCATGTGCCGCGCAATGGCCCGCCCCAGATTTCCGGCTCCGATCAGTACGCAAGGGAAGCCGTGATGGATCCCCAGGATTTTTTCCATTTCCTCACAGAGCTGCGGAACATTGTATCCGTAACCCTGCTGCCCGAATCCACCGAAGCAGTTAAAATCCTGCCGGATCTGCGAGGCGGTCACGCCCATTTTTTCCGACAATTCTCTGGAAGAAATGCGGACCATGCCGCTTTTTTGCAGTTCTGATAAAAAGCGGTGATACCTTGGCAGCCGGCGAACTACCGCCATTGAGATGTTTTCTTTTTTCTGCATGATAGATTTACTTCCTAAAATGAAGATTGAGATCGAAAGCTCACAGGAGCTTTCTCAGGCTTTCATCGATGGCATGCAGAAATTCTTCCGTTTCCACTTTGCGAATGTCCGGCAGGGTAGACATGGCAGCCAAATCGCCGGTCATAATGCCGCTTTCGATAGTATCCAGAGTCGCCCGCTCCAGCTTATCGGCAAATTCGGACAAAGCTGCGTTGCCGTCCAGCTGGCCCCGTTTTCTCAAAGCGCCTGTCCAGGCAAAGATGGTGGCCACGGAATTGGTAGAGGTGGGTTCCCCTTTCAGGTATTTGTAGTAATGGCGCTGTACGGTGCCATGAGCGGCCTCGTATTCGTAGGTGCCGTCAGGAGAAACCAGAACAGAAGTCATCATGGCAAGGCTTCCAAAGGCTGTTGCCACCATATCACTCATCACGTCGCCGTCATAGTTTTTGCAGGCCCAGATGTAACCGCCCCTGCTGCGGATCACACGGGCAACGGCGTCATCGATCAGCGTATAGAAATACTCGATTCCGGACTTGCGGAATTTCTCCTGGTATTCGTTGTCAAAAATTTCCTGGAAAATATCTTTAAAACGATGGTCGTACTTTTTGGAAATGGTATCCTTTGTGGCGAACCACAGATCCTGCTTTGTATCCAGGGCAAATTCAAAGCAGGAACGAGCAAAGCTTTTGATGCTTTTATCGGTATTGTGCAGTCCCTGGATAATCCCGGCGCCTGCGGCAAAATCATGAATAGCGTACTTTTCCTCCGTGCCATCGGCGTTTGTTACCAAAAGCTCCGCTTTTGCTCCGGCAGGGACGACGGCTTCCGTATTTTTGTACACGTCGCCGTAGGCGTGGCGGGCAATAGTTATAGGCTGTTTCCAGTTGGGGATATAAGGAGTGATCCCTTTGACCAGGATCGGAGTGCGGAAGACTGTGCCGTCCAAGAGCGCGCGAATGGTCCCATTAGGTGATTTCCACATCTCCTTGAGATGGTATTCCTCTACTCTGGCAGCATTGGGCGTAATGGTAGCGCACTTTACAGCTACGCCATACTTTTTCGTGGCCATGGCGGAATCAACTGTAACCTGGTCATTGGTTTTGTCGCGGTTTTCCAATCCCAAATCATAGTATTCCACATTTAGATCGATATAAGGAACAAGTAAAATATCCTTGATCATTTTCCAGATCACCCTGGTCATTTCATCGCCGTCCATTTCGACCAGCGGCGTTTTCATGGGTATTTTTTCGTATGCCATTGCGAATCTCTCCTTTTTTCAGACTTTTATCTGGCTGCCTTTTTGGTGTAATTCAGCAGACCGCCGGCAAGCACCATGTTCCTCTGCCGTTTTGTGAGCATAGCGGTCAATTTTATCTCGCTACCCTTTGTCAGATTCTTCATGGTAACATCAGTACCCTGTTCCAACTCTGCCCGAATATTTGGAAAGCTCAATTCGTCCATCAGATCAATCGTATCATAATCGCTTTCTTCCTTGAATTGAAGGGGAATGATACCGGCGTTTGCCAGATTCGCACAATGGATCCTGGCGTATGACTTGGCAATCACCGCTTTAATTCCCAGGTAGAGGGGAACCAGCGCTGCGTGTTCCCGGGAAGAGCCCTGCCCGTAATTGTGGCCGCCGATCACGACGCCGCCGCCCTGTTCCTTACAGCGGGCAGGAAATTCCTTATCGCACACGCCGAAGCAGAAATTGGAAAGGTACGGGATATTGGAGCGATAGGGAAGTATCTTTGCACCAGCAGGCATAATATGGTCGGTGGTGATATTATCTCCAACTTTCAGAACCGCTTTCTTTTCAATGCTTTCACTCAACTCCTCAGATACGGGGAAAGGCTTGATATTGGGACCGCGCTCGATATCTACTGTTTCCATCAGTTCTTCCGGAGCCGGAGGAATAATCAGATTGTCGTTGATCAGGAATTTTTCAGGCATTTCGATCTTTACCGACTCGCCCAAAACGCGGGGATCGGTAAAATACCCTGTCAAAGCGGAAGCTGCCGCGGTTTCCGGACTGACAAGGTAGACCTGAGCGTCCGCTGTGCCGCTGCGCCCTTCAAAATTGCGATTAAAGGTGCGCAGGGAAACGCCGCCGGATCTGGGAGACTGGCCCATACCGATGCAGGGTCCGCAGGCACATTCCAGCACCCGTGCGCCGGACTCGATGATATCGGCCAGTGCGCCGTTGTGCGCAAGCATGTTATAGACCTGTTTGGAGCCGCAGCCAATGGTAAGGTTCACATCGGGGTGTACGGTTTTTCCCTTCAAAATTGCGGCGACCCGCATCATATCTAAATAAGACGAATTCGTGCAGGAGCCGATGCAGCACTGATCCACCTTGATCTCGCCGAGTTCCTTTACAGGCTTTACCGCGTCGGGACTGTGTGGGCAGGCGGCCAACGGTTCCAGAGAAGAGAGATCCAGCTCGATGATCTCATCATAGACCGCGTCTTCATCGGCTTTCAGTTCGACCCAGCAATCACCCCGGCCCTGGGCTTTCAAAAACTGCAGCGTGATCTCATCTGAAGGGAAGACGGAAGTTGTTGCACCCAGTTCTGTGCCCATATTGGTAATGGTGGAACGCTCTGGAACGGTAAGATTCTTGATGCCCTCGCCGCCGTATTCGATGATTTTTCCAACGCCGCCTTTGACGCTGAGCTTCTGAAGGACCGCAAGGATCACGTCTTTTGCGGAGACCCAGGGGGAGAGAGAGCCGGTCAGGTTTATTCTTGTCATCTTCGGCATATTGATATGGTATTCTCCGCCGCCCATCGCGACTGCCACGTCAAGGCCGCCCGCGCCGAAAGCAAGCATACCTATCCCGCCGCCGGTAGTAGTATGGCTGTCAGAGCCAATAAGCGTTTTGCCCGGAACGCCGAAGCGCTCCAGGTGGACCTGATGGCAGATTCCGTTACCGGGGCGTGAGAAATAAATTCCATGCTTTTTCGCGATGGACTGAATGTATCGGTGATCGTCGGCGTTTTCAAAACCGCTTTGCAGCGTATTGTGGTCAATATATGCTACGCTGCGCTCCGTTTTGACTCTGGGGACCCCCATTGCCTCAAATTCCAGATACGCCATAGTGCCGGTGGCGTCCTGTGTAAGAGTCTGATCGATCCTCAGCGCGATATCTTGTCCTGCTTTCATTTCTCCGCTGACAAGATGATCCCGGATAATTTTTTCTGCGATAGTGCTGCCCACAGGCGTTCTCTCCTTTGTTTTGGATTTTCTTCTTTCAGAACTCTGCTTTCTGTATTATCTCGCAAAACGCGCTTTCTGTCAATGCTGCAGTAAAGCGCACCTGGAATCTACAGGAACGCAAATTCCTTCAAAACAAAAATGAATAAAAACATGGTAATGACAGAAAGCAGGGAACTGAATATGACCAGCTGACCGGCTAACTTATCATCTCCGCCCATCTGCTGAGCCATGCTGAAGGAAGAAACTGCGATGGGTGATGCGAACACCGTCAGTAAAACAGCCAGCGGCACGCCCCGGAAACCAAGCAAAATGGCAAGTCCCAAAAACAAAACGGGGAAGAAAATCAGCTTTACACCTAAAGTAACGCACAGGCTTTTCGCACAGCCGCTCACGTCTCGGAACCCGAAGGAAGCGCCTAAAATCACAAAAGCGAGGGGCGTTGCGATAGACGCCAGACCAGAAACGGTAGTTTTGACTACAGCGGGCAGGGTGACACGAAAGATAAGGCAGAGAATACCTGCAGCAGAGGCCAGTATCAGAGGATTCGTGAGGATTCCCTTTAACGTTCTGAAAAAGCTTGGGTGTCCGCCGTTGAACATTTCCAGAGAAACGACAGCCAGCACGTTGTACAAGGGAATAATCACTGCTATCAGGATAGACGCAAGTCCGGCAGCCTGTTCGCCGAAAAGCGCTGTGCATATGGGAATGCCAAACAAAACGAAGTTGCTGCGGAACATGCCCTGAAGCATTACGCCGCGCCGGGCGTTATCGCGCTCTGTAAGAAAAGCGATGCAAAGTGACAACAGAAATTGCAGGATAACACCTGTCAGAGCATAAATGAAAAGCCAGGAATCGAAGCTTTCCTGAAGCTCTGTGGTATAAATATTCTGAAATACCAGCAGCGGGAGGAAAATCATAAAAATTGCTTTATTTGTCTGCCGCACGGACGTTTCGTTCATGATGCCGGTCAATCTTATAAGATAGCCGACCGCCATCAACAGAAACAACGGCAGCACGATTTCCAGAGCAATCCGCATACTTTCCATTCTGATCCCTTCTTCTAACGCCATACTTTTTGTGGGATATAAGAAGTATAACACGAATACTGGCGGCAGGCAATGAAGTTTTTTTATTGTGCGTCATGTTTTCCTTGAAGCCATCGTAAACAAATGCTATAATAATACGGTAATGCGACAAGCGTGTAGACGCCTGTTCCGGTATAGGCAATTTCACGCACGGGTATTCTGTATCGCATTCGTGAGCATGTTTTTCTTTTCTCTAGTGTATGAACCCTTCCGATTTTGACAAACTATACCTTAAAGGAAGGGGAGTATGACACTATGAAAAAGGATCCTGCCAGAAAGAACCAATACAGGTCTGAAGACGCGAACGACCATGAACAGGGCGGAGACCAGGAATACAGTTCGGAACAGCAGAAGCAGATTACGGAAAGCGGCTCCGTTACGACCCACAACAATGGGCACACCATTCACTGCCTGACGATCATTGGGCAGATCGAGGGGCACTATATCCTGCCCTCTCAGAACAAGACCACAAAGTATGAGCATGTTATTCCGCAGATCGTGGCTGTAGAGGAAGACCCTCAGATCGACGGACTGCTGATGCTGCTGAATACCGTTGGCGGCGATGTTGAAGCGGGCTTAGCTCTGGCCGAATTGGTGGCTGGCATGAAAAAACCCACTGTTTCCCTGGTGCTGGGCGGAGGTCACTCCATCGGCGTGCCTTTGGCTGTGGCTGCCAAACGCTCTTTCATCGCAGAGTCTGCCTCTATGACGATCCACCCTGTGCGAATGAACGGACTTGTGCTGGGTATCCCTCAGACTCTCGAGTATTTTCAGCGCATGCAGGACCGCATTGCCAATTTCGTCACACAAAATTCAGACATGAGCAAAGAGCGTTTTACCACATTGGCAATGAACACCCAGGAACTGGTAATGGACGTGGGAACTGTGTTGGACGGGCCGGACGCCGTAGAAGAAGGTCTGATCGACTCTTTAGGCTCTCTTTCCGACGCTATGGACTGTTTAAACAGCATGATCGACCAGACTAAAAAGAAAAAGAAGCCCAAAACGGCACAGGCCAAAAAGAAGGTTGACTGATGTTTTCAGCGGCCTTGCCGTTACATATTACCCTACATAAAGGAGAAAGCCATGACGATTTTTCAGGCAATCATTCAGGGACTGATTCAGGGAGCTACGGAATTTCTACCGGTATCCAGCAGCGGGCACCTGTCTATTTCACAACATGTTTTTGGCATAGAGCTGCCCGGTATCCTGTTCGATATCATGCTGCACCTTGGAACGCTGGCAGCGGTTATTTTTGTGTACCGCAGGTTGATATGGAGATTGTTGAAGGAACTGGTTTCCCTGTGCGGAGATTTGATTCATCGCCGTTTCAAATGGAGTGAAATGAGCTACGACCGCAGGCTTCTTGTCATGCTGGTCATCGGACTTTTGCCATTGTTCCTGCTGTTTCTGCCGATCCCGGGCACCGGTATGAAAATAAAGGATTTCTCAGAAATGCTGGCGTCTGACAGCGGCGTTGTTGTGGAAGGCTTATCTCTTCTGGCTACCAGCGCGCTTCTGTTCCTGGGAATCGCCGCCAACAAGCGCATGAAGCAGGAAAAAACTGTTGTCAACCGGGAAGGGAAAAGGGTCCCCGCGAAGGGCAGGAAGAAAATACATACGATTGATGCCGTTTTGATTGGCATCACACAGTGCCTGGCGGCGATTTTTCCTGGACTTTCACGTTCCGGCTCCACTTTGTCCACAGGACTGCTTCGAGGCATCAATCAACAGACGGCCCTGGATTATTCCTTTGTCCTCGGGATTCCATCCATCGCGGCTGCGGCCCTTGTTTCACTGAAGGATATCGGCACGGAAACTGCGGCAATCGGCGCAGGTGCTCTTATCGCGGGTATGATCACAGCGGCTGTGGTAGGTTTTCTTGCAATCAAGCTTTTAAGATGGATCGTCACTACAAACCGGCTTGAAATTTTCGCCTACTACACCTTGATCGTCGGCGGCGTTACAATGATTCTCGGAATTATCGAACACGTTATGGGACAGAACATTTTTACAGGCCGTCCCCTTTAAGGCCAAGACTGGGACAGAGGCCTGCTTTGATGGAAATGAAGGAACGGAGTGAGATTTTTGGCAGCTAAAAAGACAACGTCTTCTGCGAAGAAGAAAACTACGGGAAAGGGGCGCGCTTCCGCTTCTGCCGGAAAGAAGCAGACGGCTCAGAGCCAGCGGGGAAGAAGCGGCGGCGCAAACCATATGACTGCGGAGTCCATACGGCAGCGCAACCAGATACGGGCGGTGGTGATGTTTGCCTGCGCCATTTTTCTGGCCTGTCTGGTTCTGATTCCCGGTGATAATCTGTGGAAATGGGCCCATGGCGCTGTTTTGGGATTGTTCGGAAGCTGGGCGTTGTTATGGCCTGTTTTGCTGATTTATGTGGCGATTGTTACTACGCTGGATAAGCCGCGTGGGTCCATCAGCGGGAAAATATGGCTGACGGTTCTTGTCATTGTCCTCTTTTGTACAACAGGTTACATTTTTGCTGGTCAGCTGCCGCCCCAGGGAATGAAGATATGGGATTACATAGTTTTTCTATATCTGCAAAACTCCGGTATTGGCGGCGGCGTAATAGGCGGTATACTTGGATTGCCCCTTCTCAAGGCGGCTGGGGTCGTGGGAGCAAAAATCATCGTAATACTGCTGCTTTTTGTGGCGGTGATGATCCTTACGGGAACGACCCTGATTGGCCTGTTCCGTACCATTAAAAAACCTGTGGACGTTGTGTCTGAAGGCCTGCAAAACGCGCGGCAGCGCAGGGAAGACGAGCGCCTGATCCTGGAACGCGACAGAGCGAACATCGATATTCCGCTGGAACCTGAACTTCCCGCTCACCCCGTACGTTCGGACGCGTCTTCACTATTCCCGCAGCCTGAACCCAAAAAGGCAAAAAAAGAGAAGAACGAAAAGCTGGATAAGCTGCAAAAGGTGTTTGGCTTCGACGAACAGCAGGAACATTCTTCTGTCTCTGACGTCAACGAACGCCTGGAAGAGGAAACAAAGGCGTTTGAAAACGCTGCCGGCGCGCTTCAGACACCGGATTTAACGAATGTTCCGGATTTATCTGCCGAAAGCGAAACGGACGCCGAAAATTTGGGAACGGATTCTGAGCATAACGCGTCTCCCACAGCGGGCAGTTCCTTATTTGAACCGGAAGATCCAGAGATCAGCCTTCCTGATCAGCAGGACAAAATGGACGAGGTCCAGAATCTGACACAGGAATTTTTGAAAAAGAAAGAAGCAAACGATCGCCGGGAGGCCACCTCTCAGCAGCAGGCCTTGTATAATGCGGCGGACCAGATGACCAACACCTACTGCTTCCCACCTGTAACCATGCTGGCAGAAAGCCCACATGCAAACCCTGCAGAGGAAACAGAAGAACTGCAGTCCAACGGCCGTATTCTTGTGGATACTCTGAAGAGCTTTCATGTGGAAACGAAAATACTGGATATTTGCCGCGGACCTTCTGTGACACGGTATGAATTACAGCCGGCGGCCGGTGTAAAAATCAGCAAAATAACCGGTCTGGCCGATGATCTCGCCTTGAATCTGGCCGCTACCGGCGTTCGGATCGAAGCGCCGATCCCGGGAAAAGCTGCAGTGGGAATCGAAGTCCCCAACAAGAACCGGAATACGGTGCGTATGCGTGAACTGATCGAGTGCAACTCCTTCCAGACCGCCAAGGGAAAACTGTCGGTGGCTCTCGGCCGTGATATAGCGGGACAGCCCGTGGTTGCGGACTTGGCCAAAATGCCACATTTGTTGATCGCCGGAACTACCGGCTCCGGTAAATCCGTTTGCATCAACTCTCTGATCATCAGCATGCTGTACAAGGCCAGCCCGGAAGAGGTGCGGTTCCTGATGATCGACCCCAAGGCCGTGGAGCTTACAGAATATAACGGCATGCCTCATATGCTGGTACCGGTGGTCACCGACCCTCGAAAAGCTTCCGGTGCTTTGGGCTGGGCTGTGTCCGAGATGATGAACCGTTACAAGATCTTCTCAGAATGCAATGTGAGAAATCTGAAGGGGTATAATTCTCTGGCGGAATCCCAGAATTTTCAAGACGAAAATGGGCAGCCGATGCCCTTTATGCCTCAAATCGTTATTATTATCGATGAGCTGGCGGACCTGATGATGGCCGCTCCCAAGGAAGTTGAGGAATCCATTTGCCGCCTGGCCCAGCTGGCTCGGGCGGCCGGTATGCACCTGGTGGTCGCCACACAGCGCCCTTCTGTCGACGTCGTTACTGGCCTGATAAAGGCCAATATTCCAAGCCGCATTGCTTTGACTGTCTCAAACGCTGTGGATTCCCGCACGATTTTGGATACGGGCGGCGCGGACAAGCTTCTGGGCAACGGCGACATGCTGTTTGCTCCTGTTGGGGCCAATAAGCCTGTTCGTGTACAGGGCTGTTACGTCAGCGACGCAGAGATATCTTCCATCGTGGAATTTGTGAAAAAGACAAAATCTATTGATTACGATGAATCTGTGATCGAAGAGATCGAACGCAATGCCGCCAGCGAGGGGGAAAAGAACGAGCCTCAGGAAAGCGACGGCGGTTCTACCGACCCCATGATGGACGAAGCGATCAAGTGTGTTGTAGAGGCAGGACAGGCTTCCACTTCGCTTTTACAGCGAAGACTGCGTTTGGGTTATGCTCGTGCCGGACGATTGATCGATGAAATGGAGCAGCTGGGAATTGTGGGCCCGCACGAAGGTTCCAAGCCCAGGCAGGTGCTGATGACATACGCGCAGTGGCTGGAAATGAATATGCAGAAGTCCGATCCGGTAAGAACAGACGGCGATGAATGATCCCAAAGACGGTTCTGCTGCCGAAAAATCAGACTTTCAGCGGAGAAGGAAGATCAAACGACAGGTTGCCAGGGCTAGTTTACTGGCGCTTGTGTTCGTGCTTGTGTTCTCCGTTACTGCTCCAGGTCGTCATTTCTGGAAGGATATGTTTCGTATTTCCGGGTTTGGCGGGGAGACCGGAGCACCACTCAGCATTCGTGTTCTGGACGTTGGAAAAGCAGACGCGGTCTTGTTAGAATGTGAGGGTCACGCCGCCTTGATAGACGCCGGGACCGCTATCCACGGGGAGACCATCGTGGACTGCATGGCCCGCAATGGAATAGCGAGCCTGGAATACGCTATCGTTTCTCACCCCGATGAAGATCACATAGGCGGTATGGCACAGGTCCTTTCTGAAGCGGATATTGGCCAGTTCATTCGTTCCAGGTATTTTGGCGAAGAATATGAGGAAGTCGAATCCGTATTGCAGGAAGAAGCAATTCCGGAACGCATTGTCTTTCCCGGAGACACACTGACCTTAGGCAGCGCTGTCCTAACGGTTCTGGGGCCCACAAAAAGTTATCCGGACGTCAATAACGCTTCGCTGGTGTTCCGTCTCGAATACCATGGATTTACCGCCTTGTTTTGCGGAGACATTGAGGAAGACGCGGAAAGAGACTTGGTAAAGTCTGGCGTGGAGCTTTCTTCCAATCTTTTGAAGGTTCCTCACCATGGCAGCGATACCTCCTGTACCTGGTCGTTTTTGAAGGCGGTAGACCCAGAATACGCGGTAATTTCCGTTGGAAAGGATAACAATTATCTTCCGAAGGAGACTATCCTGGAACGGTTGGACGATGTTTGTCTCGACGTGTACAGGACCGATACGGACGGCACGATCACGTTCACCTATCACGAAGATGAGATCAATATACAAACCGAAAGGAAAAGCAATTAGGGAAGGAGAATAGAAATGAAAACGCTCATAATTGACCGTTTTGAGGGGAAATACGCTATTTGCGAGGATGCAGACCAGAAATATTTTGCCATTGAAACAGCGGAACTGCCTCAGGGTGCCGCGGAGGGCTCAGTGCTTTTGATTTCCGAGGAGGGGGAGCTTTCTTTGGATCAGGAGGAAACAGAGCGCCGGCGACTGCGTATTGCGGAAAAGCAGGGCAGAGTATTCGGAAATTAGAATAGAACGAAAAATTGCCTCTCCAAAAAGCAGGGAGGCAATTTTCTTAATCATAAAGCAAGCTTTTCAGTCAGATCTGTAGCATAGCGGACAGAAGCCATTGCGTCCTTACCGTAAAAATCTGCTCCGATGCTGTCAGCGTATTCCTGTGTCAGCACCGCGCCGCCCACCATGATTTTACACTCTGGCGCTTCTCGGCGCAACAGTTCCACAGTCTCTCTCATATTGGGCACAGTGGTCGTCATCAGCGCGCTCAATCCAACCAGTTCGGCGTGTTCTTTCCGGACAGCTTCCAAAACGGTGGCGGGGGGAACGTCCTTTCCAAGGTCAATCACGCGGAATCCATAATTTTCCAGCAGGACTTTTACGATATTCTTGCCAATGTCATGAACATCGCCCTTGACAGTAGCAAGCACGATTGTCAAGCCTCTTTTCTGCTCACCGTTTCCTGCGCCCATGTTTCGTCTGATCGCTTCAAAGGCTGCCTTGGCAGCTTCTGCGCTCATGAGCAGCTGCGGAAGGAACAGCGTCTTTTTCTCAAATTTTTCACCTACAGCGTCAAGTGCGGGAATGATGTAATGGTCGATCAAATCTAACCCGGCCAAACCGTCTGCCAGCAGTTTTTCTGCTTTTTGAAAAGCTGCGTCCTTCAGCCCCTTTTCAATCGTTTCCTGTAATGTCTGTCCTTCAGGAGGCACGGCGGCCGGGAGCGTGGGACAGTCTTCCTGCCGAGAGTAGGCTGAAATATAGGCCATGCAGTTTTCATCAAAACCGGATAGCGCGCAGAAAGAGCGGTAGGCGCGCATCATAGCTTCTGATTTTGGATTCATAATGGCGGCGTTCAGGCCGCTTTGCAGCGCTATAAGAAAAAACGCAGCAGTAATATTTTCCCTCTGGGGCAGGCCAAAGGAAACGTTTGATACGCCTAAAGACGTGTATACGCCCAATTCCTCGTGGATCCGGCGCAGGGCCTCCAGCGTTACCAAAGCGGCCTGCTGCCCGGCGCTGATTGCCATTGTCAGGGGATCGATAATGATATCCTTCTTTTCGATTCCATACTGCTCGGCAGTTTCAATGATGCGCCTTGCGGCATCCAGGCGTCCTTCTGCTGTTTCCGGAATGCCCTGTTCCGTGATCGTCAGGCCAATCACCACGCCGCCGTATTTTTTTACTAGGGGGAAAACGGCTTTCATAGAATCAGCCTTTGCCGTGACGGAATTGACCAGCGGTTTTCCGTTGTAAAAACGCATGGCACATTCCATGGTTTTTGGATCGGCAGTGTCGATTTGCAGGGGAAGAGGGGAGACCGCCTGAAGCTCCCGGACTGTTTTACACATAAGAGCGCACTCGTCAATTTCGGGCAATCCCACATTGACGTCCAATACATGCGCGCCTGCGTCTTGCTGAGTAATGCCCTCGTTCAGCAAATAGGGGATATCCCCTTCTCTCAACGCCTGTTTGAAGCGGGACTTGCCGGTGGGGTTGATCCTTTCCCCAATAATGACAGGATACTTTCCAAATTCCACCGTGCGGCTTCCCGAGGCGATCACCGTTCGCTGTGTCCGTTCCGAAGCGGGGCAGGAAAGTTTTTTGCACACCTCTGTCATGGCGGAGATATGCTTTGGAGTCGTACCGCAGCAGCCGCCGATCATACAGGCGCCGGCTTGGACAATTTTACCCATAGCTTGGGAAAATTCTTCCGGTGTTATATCATAAACCGTTTTCCCGTTTTCTTCCCGAGGAAGCCCTGCATTTGGGTTTACAAGAATCGGAAGGCTTGTCAGACGCCGGAGTTCTTCCGTCAAGCTAAGCATCTGCCGGGGACCAAGGCCGCAGTTCAGGCCCAGAGCGTCTACGCCCAGACCTTCAAGCACTGCCGCCATGACAGATAGATCTCCGCCTGTCAGAAGTTTTCCGGATCCATCAAAGGTCATCGTCACGAAAACGGGAAGTGTGGAATTCTCTTTCGCTGCCAGAACAGCGGCTTTCGCTTCGTAGATATCGCTCATCGTCTCAATAAGAATGCAGTCCGCCCCTGCTTTTTCACCAGCCAGGACCATTTCCCGAAAAGCCAATACTGCATCTTCAAAATCCAGATCTCCCAAGGGTTTTAGCAGCTTTCCAACGGGACCGATATCCAAAGCGACCCAGCCGTGTCTGGCAATACGGCATGCTTCCCGCGCCAGAGAAACGCCGCTGGAGATAAGTTCCTGTACAGAATACCCGCACCCCTCCAGCTTGCAGCGATTTGCTCCAAAGGTATTTGATTTGATAATATCCGCGCCTGCCTCCAAATAAGCGGAATGGATTTTCAAAAGGGTATCGGGGTGTTCCATATTCCAAAACTCTGGAGGCTCTCCGGGGAGAAGACCGGAAGCCTGAAGCATTGTCCCCATGGCGCCATCAAAAAAAAGAGGCTTTTTGAGGGATTTTATCGAAAAATTCTCCATGATTAAATCTCCTTTCTAAAAGGGCAGTCGGAAGCTGTGCAGATCATACATTTTCCTATATGGCAGAGAGAAGGATCGGAAGAAAGACCAATGATGGCTGTAATGGACTTAAAAGGAACCATCAAGCAGCTGTCTGTGAGAAAAACGCCGATCCGTTTTGTGATATCGAGAGCGGAAAAAAAGAATTTCTGTGCTTCCAGAGAGAAATCGCCGTAGCCGGGACTGAATCTGGGGCGCAGATAAAGTCCCTGTTCCGCGGCGTTTCTTTCCAGCTCTTCCTGGGCTTTGTCCGCGCATTCTTCTGTATATGCCGCAGCATATGCCTGTAAAACGGGAACAAACGGGATATCAGTAACGCTGCAGCGGCGGATCAGCGTATCTACGCCAGCCCCCAAAGTGAGGGCAAAAAGAAATGCTTCTCTGCACCCCCGCATATGGTTTGCAAGACTTCGGCTGTGAATTTCCGTGTCGCCGATTTTGACAGAATCTCCTTTGACCTCAAGCGGAAATTTTCGGGAAACGTGTCTTGGCTGCGCAGCCTGTTCTATTTCCCGTTTTGCCCGTTCCAGCATTCCGTCCAAAGCTGTTTCGTCCCCGGCAGGCACGCCAAGATAGCGCAAAACCTCACTTTTTTTCATACGCTAGTCCTTTCGCAGAATGTGACTTAAATTTTGCAGGATCCGAGCGGCAATTTCCGGCCTGTTCATGGTATAGAGGTGAATATACCTGACTCCGTTGGCAATTAAGTCGATAATCTGTTCCGTAGCGTATGCGATACCGGCCTGTTCCATCGCCGGGGGATCGTCGGAAAATCTATCGGCGATAGCTCTAAAGCGGGGAGGGAGGGTCGTTCCGGACAGCTCGCAGCTGCGTTTGATCTGTCTTGCGTTCGTCACGGGCATAATTCCTGGAATAATGGGGACTGCAATGCCCGCCGCCAAAATACGGTACAGGAAATTGTAATAGACGTTATTGTCAAAGAACATCTGGGTCGTGAGAAAGTCGCAGCCGGCGGCAACCTTTTCCTTCAGGAAGCCGATATCCATTTCCTTGTGCTCGCATTCCACATGCCCTTCCGGATAGCATGCCGCGCCGATGCAGAAATCTCCCTGAGAACGAATATCCCGACTCTGTTCCACAGCGTAAGTATATACGCCGAGTTCCGTTAGATCCTGCGGTTTATCTCCGCGCAGCGCGAGAATGTTTTCGATCCCATTTGCTTTTAGTTCTTCGAGACGCTCCGCGATCTGCCTTCTGCTGGAGCCGTAGCAGGTCAAATGAGCGAGGGCGGGGATATGTCGGTTATTTTGAATATAAGAAGCTATTTCCACTGTTTTTCTCGAAGTGCTGCCTCCGGCCCCATAGGTTACACTGATAAAATCCACGTTTAGTTCACAGATACGGTCCGCTACCTGCATGACGCTGTTGAACCCGTTTTCTTTCTTGGGCGGAAAAATTTCGCAGGAAAAGGTGATTCTGCCTTGAGATAGCAGTTCTTTGATTTTCATAGAGGTTATTCCCTTTCATATCCTTATTCCTGAAGTAGTATACCACATTTTTCCGGTTTCGGAAACAGGAGAATAGAGAAAGCCTATTTACCATACTTTTCCATATAAAGATTTTTGGAGGTGGCTCCATGCAGAGAAAAATCGCCTTTGTTTTGCTGTTTTGCGCTTCGATAGCCCTATTTGCCGCACAAACCGTGCAGGCCTTTGGCATCGTAAACTTTCACGCCGACCTGTTTGAAAGAAAAGAGACTATCATTTTAGATGCGGGACACGGTGGGGAAGACGGTGGAGCGGTTGGAATCAACGGCGCAATGGAAAAGGATATCAATCTCGCCATCGCCCTGGAACTGGAAAAGTATTTGAAACAAAATAATTTTGAAGTTATCATGATTCGAGACGGCGATTACTCTGTAGGTGATCAAACACTTGCAACTGTTTCCGAACGCAAAAGATCCGACACCAAAAACAGGCTTCGCACCATAGAAGAGGCGGGGGAGTGCATTTTCATCAGCATTCACCAGAATCATTTTACAGAAAGCAAATACAGCGGAGCGCAGATATTTTATTCAGGAAATCGGGAGGAAAGCGCGGCGCTTGCAGAAGCGATTCGCCAAAACATCGTCTCCGAGCTACAGCCGGAAAATCATAGGGAAAACAAACTGGCGGAGAAAAACATTTACCTCCTTTACCACAGCCAGGTCCCGTCCGTGCTGGTAGAATGCGGGTTCCTTTCAAATCCGGGTGAAGCGGAAAAGCTGACGACAGAAAATTACCAGAAAAATATGGCCGCCGCTATTTATAACGGATTGATAGATTATCTTCAAATGCATAGGGAAAACACCGCTGTGGGCCCTGAAAGCAGTTTCAATCGCAGCCTCAGATAATTCAGATAATTTTGCAAAACAAAAAAATAGTGCTATAATAATCGCAAAGCGGTGGTCGGGCTGTTCACTTGTGAGTTTGGTGAATTGGGTTCTCGTGTAGCCTGCCGCAGATGCGGTATAATGATCGAAAAGTCAAACCTATGCTATGATTGCAGGGAAATCATCAGGGTGGGCCCCTGAATTAAAGAAGGGGATTTGTACTATGGCAGGAAAAAGCAAAATCATTTATCAGTGCGCGGAATGCGGATACGAATCGCCAAAGTGGACTGGGAAATGTCCGGAATGCGGGGCGTGGAACAGCATGCAGGAAACTGTGAGCGAGCCCGTGCCGCCTCAGAGAAACACAGCGGCGCGGGCATCCGGCGCATTTTCCCGCGCTGTATCGATCAATGAGATCAACACGGACGATGAACACCGTTATCATACGGGGCTTTCTGAACTGGACCGTGTTCTGGGCGGCGGAATTGTCAAGGGCTCGCTGGTGCTGATCAGCGGCGATCCGGGAATTGGAAAATCCACCATGCTTTTGCAGATCTGCGAATATCTTGGAAAAGAGCTTCGGATCCTCTATGTTTCTGGAGAAGAATCTACAAGACAGATCAAGCTTAGGGCAGCTAGGCTTGGCGTGCAAAGTCCAAATCTGATGATTTTGACGGAAACGGACGTTCAATATGTAGTCGAGGAAATCAGGACAGAAAAGCCGGACCTTGTGATGATCGACTCTATCCAGACCATGAACCACACAGATTTAAACTCGTCGCCAGGCAGTATCACGCAGGTGCGGGAATGTACCAATGTACTGACGCGATGCGCGAAATCTCAGGATATCCCAATTATGATCGTGGGACATGTCAATAAGGATGGCGCGATCGCAGGCCCCAAGGTTCTGGAACACATTGTAGATGCCGTGCTCTATTTTGAAGGCGATAGACAGATGACTTACCGCATTTTGCGGGCTGTAAAGAACCGCTATGGCTCTACAAACGAGATTGGGGTATTCGATATGGGGGAGCATGGATTGCAGCAGGTGGAAAATCCGTCGCAGGCCATGCTTTCCGGCAGACCCAAAAATGTTTCCGGCACCTGTGTGACTGCTGTTATGGAGGGTTCGCGTCCCATATTGGCAGAAATCCAGGGGTTGGCAACCACCTCTGGATTTGGCACACCGCGCCGAATGTCTACCGGCTTTGATTACAACCGCATGGCTTTGATTTTAGCTGTTCTCGAAAAGCGGGCAGGTTTTTATTTTTCAAATCTGGACGCCTATGTCAATGTGGTGGGAGGGCTGCGCCTGGACGAGCCCTCTGTAGACCTGTCTGTAGCCGTTGCTCTGATTTCCAGTCTGAAGGATACGCCCATTCGGGAAGATACGGCGGTATTTGGGGAAATCGGATTAGCCGGAGAGCTGCGCAGCATCAATCGAGCGGATCTGCGTATTTCAGAAGCTGCCAGATTGGGCTTTACCCGCTGCGTCCTGCCATATCACAATTTGAAAAATGTCAGCAATTTTGAGGGAATTGAAATTATCGGCGCCAAAAATGTCAGAGATGCTTATGAAGCTGCCATATGACTAATTACTTCAGCGCCTTGCACTCTAAATGTGCCAGTAAAGCTTGCTGCCTTTTTGAAACTGTTAAGCTTGGAAAAACAAAAAATAGGCGTATCCAAGTGAAAGTTAGTCGACAAAGATATTGCGGCCTGTTCAATTGCTGCAACAAACAGTTGTTCTAATATTGCAGTGGCTCCTGCATGATGATTGATTCGAAATGTTAAAAGGGAGCAGCTCTGAATTTGCCAGGGATTTATCAGACTGCTCGGATCCAATACCAGCTTTTCGGCGGGTGTTGTGGTTTACTGGCGCCGGATATAACGGAAGTTTCCGGACGACTTATGTTATACGAGGAAAGCAAAAAAGATACGAAAAAAGAAAAGAGAGAGCTATTACCTTTCTAAAAAAGAATAAGCCTAAATTATACAAAATCAATATTTTGTATAATTTAGGGGAGGAAAAAGGAGGATCAAATGAGTTTTTCAATCAAAGACGAAATGCCGTATGTGGTTCAGGAATATGCCATGTATTTAAGGAATATCCGTGGTCTAGCGGCAAAAACAGTTGACGAATACTGCATGGATCTGCGCACATTTTTTAGATTCACGAAAAAAAATCGTGGACTGGCTGCTGCGGATTGTCCTTTGGAAGAAGTTTCCGTGAAAGATGTTGATATCGATTTTTTAAAAACGATCAAGACGTATGATATTTTTGAATTCATGAATTTTGTTGCTGATGAGCGCAACAATATGAGTTCTACACGGCAGCGAAAGTCTTCTTCTTTAAAATCCTTTTTTAAATATTTGACGGTCCATGAAAAGCTGTTGCAGGAAAACCCCACTGAAAACCTAACTCCTCCCAAGAAAAAGAAGTCTCTTCCCCATTTTTTGTCTCTCGAACAAAGTATCGAACTTTTGAATGTAGTTGATGGTCCGGATCAGGAACGGGATCGTTGTATGCTTACCCTGTTTCTTAATTGCGGTATGCGTCTTTCGGAGCTTGTTTCCATCAATATTTCCGATGTGATCCATAACAACTCTACCATGCGTATTTTGGGAAAAGGAAACAAGGAACGCATTGTTTATTTAAATCAGGCCTGCTTGGAATCCATTGATGCTTATCTGGCCGTGCGGCCAAAGGAAGGTGTAAAAGATAAAGACGCTCTGTTTTTAAGCGAACGCCGGGTGCGGATCAGCCCAAAAACGGTTCAATATATTGTTAAAAAATATCTGCAAAAAATTGGTCTCAGCGGTCCGGGTTATTCTGTTCACAAGCTGCGCCATACTGCGGCAACCCTGATGTACCGGTATGGCGATGTGGATATACGGGTCCTGCAGGATATTTTGGGCCATGCAAATTTGGGAACTACAGAGATTTACACGCATACCTCCAGCAATCAGATTGAAGCTGCCATCAACGCAAATCCTCTTGCAAAAGTAAATGGGAAAACCAGTAAAAAAGCGATCTCCGTCTCTGATGAACCTGACGTTTCAGAAGAAGAAAAAACACAAAAAGATAAGTCGGAAAGTTGATTAGATTCATGAAAACAAGGAGCATATCCCCCGCTTGGCTGGATACGCTCCTTTTTTAATGTAGAAAATTGCTTTTTTACTGGTCCTGACTTTGTTTTTGCTCTTCTAACTTTGACTGTTTGACCAATCTGCCGTTAACATAGACGTACCTTTCTTCTTGGGAATCCTCCTCTTCCGATGGAGCTCTAAAAAGCTCAGGGAAGCTTTCTTCAATGGGATCTTTTTCCGCAGGATCCTGTATGGCCTTACTTTTTTCCTCTTGCAGCCTTTTGTTATAAGGCTGGATCAAATACTGGTCAATAATGGGATAAACTGTAAAGTTTATCAGATAGCTGATAAAAGAAAAAAGCAAAAAAGCAAACAGAAGTATAAGTATCAGAACGGTCAGCGGCATAATGGGAACAATCAAAAAGCCAATCAGCAGAGCGAGTAAGATCACCGTGATGAGAAAATTCCTGCCAAAGCCGGCAAAAACAAAAATCAAGGCGTTTTTATAAATCTGACTGAATTTCAAGTCAAACGTAATGAACATGACCGGTAAATAGTATTGCGCAAACAGGAAAAGCAATGAAATAACGATACACAACCAGAAAGGCACATAAAGGAAAGTGTTCTGCGCTGCGTTATTATAATAGAAAATCAGAGAAAAGCTTATAATGGCATAGAATAGATACACGATGGCGCCGTTTAACAGGAAGTATTTCCAATTGCCTTTTACAGTAGACCAAAAATCCGACCAGACAAAAGCGTGCTCTTCTCTGGAAAAATTTCTTGTAACGATTGTCAGGCCCGCCGTAAAAGGAGAAAGCAGAATCAAAGGCAACGGCACAGCATACAAGGTCCATATATCTAAATTGACGGCTCCTTCATTTCCCGAAGGAAGCCGAAGGACAAAATGTGTGGGAAAAAGATAAAGACATACCATCAAGGCTGCAACCACGATAGCAGGCAGCATAAAAATCAAATTTAGCTGAACAAGCTTTGAAAACTTACGGAAAAAAATCTCAAAAAAACGAATCGGCGCAGCCTTTGGAGCCTCATCTTTGCTGACGCCCGGGCCGGGTTTATTATAATTTCCCCAGAAGTTAAACAATCCCAAAAAATCACTCCAATTCCCTTGTTTTGAAAGTTACCCAAGCTTCGCCTTGGGATGGCAATCGAGATAAACCTCTTTCACATGGTTGTCCAACAACTGGACATAGACTTGTGTCGATGAAATATCAGCATGTCCCATCATTGTTTGAATATCCTTTACAGAAGCTCCATTTTCCAGCAAATGCAGCGCAAAAGAATGGCGGAGCGTATGGGGCGTGATCTCCTGCTGAATATCCGCCTCAGCAGCATACCCTTTCACGATTTTCCAGAAACCCTGCCTGGTGAGCCTTCCCCCGTTCAGATTGACAAACAGAGCGTTTCCACTCTCAGGTCCTGCAATCAGGCCGCGCATGCGATAAATGTAGTCGGATACCGCTACGACTGCAGAAGGATACATTGGAATAGGCCGGATCCCTTTACTCCCATGACAATACAGCACACCGGAACGAAGGTTTACGTCCTTAATGTTCAAATTGATCAGCTCTGAAACGCGAATTCCCGTAGCGTACAGCAATTCCAGCATAGCCTTGTCCCGACAGCCCTTTGGCTCAGTGATATCCGGCTGGGCAAGCAGGCGCTCGATATCTTCTCCAGACAGTACCTGGGGGAGCTTTTTTACGGCCTTTTCCAGCTTGATTCCTTTAGCGGGGTTTGTATCCAGAAGACCTCGGAAAATCAGAAATTTGTAAAAGCAGCGCACGGAAGCCAAATTGCGGGATACTGTGGTGGGAGAACGCCCAATATCATAAAGATGGTCCACATATCTCTGAATCATCTTTTCATCGGTTTCCAAAGGAGAAACACCATCTTCAGAAAGGAATTCCAAAAAGAACAGAATGTCGCGAAGATAGGATTCCCTAGTATTAACAGAATTAGACTTCTGATTTGTCAGATAGTCGCTGAACATGGAATAGTAGTCGTCCATACCCATTTACCCACACTTTCTATGACAATGAAAGAAATAAGGAGCTCAGAAAAGCCAAGCCTCCGCCCACAAAAGAAACGCCTACCGCAAGGCATAAAAAGCAGAGATAGTCTTTCCAGTAACTGAAAAAATCAAGTTTTTCTCTGCCAGAAGAAAAACTTGTTTTCCTCAAGCCTTCGGAGAGCACCAGCGCGCGTACCTCAAACAGAAGAAACAAAAAAAGCGACACAGCAGCGGCCGGCATATATGTGAATGCTGATCTCCCCCAGCCGGAAAGCCCGTCCGCCCAGAGAAAAGACGAAACACCAATCCCGATTGCCGCGCCCTTCAAAAGGGTCAGCACAGGAACAGCAAAAGCGCCAAAGGCAGTGAGGCCAAAGAAAAAAGATACTGTCAGGAAAATCAGCAGATTCAGCAAAAGTGTGGAGAAGCAGGAAAAAAATCCCGCCTCAGGCAAAGGAATACCTGAGAAGAAAAGAAAAAGCACATGGGTACGAAAAAACACCTGTGACCCGGCAGCCAGAAAAGCTCCACCAAGAACGCCGGCAAAAGAAAGAAAAGAAAGGAAGAAAAATTGCTTTGACCATCGAAAACATCTGTCAAAGAAGGGGAAATCTTTCCTTTTGGTTACCGGCAAACCGGAAAAAAGCCATTTTTTCATTCAGAAATCAACATCCTTCCCATAGGCAAACTAATCAATGCCTATGAAAAAAGGAAAGGAAGTATGTCCTCAAAAGTCCAGAAGCAAATAAATCTGAAAAGCAATGTGCAACACAGGCTACAAATTATTTGAAACCTATAACAAAGAGCCAAAAGTTTTGAAAAAGGAAAAAATATAAGTGTGTTCTGAAGAAAAAACAGCGTAACAGCAAAGCAAAAAAACAGGAAAACACAAAATATACGTATTTCTAAAATGTAAATCCACATATCTTGCGATTTCAAAAAATGCCAAAACATCTAGGTTTTAAGCGGATTTTTGATATCTGCTTCAGCAGCTTTCGAAATTATCTTGTTTCAACAGAGGCCGCATAATGAAAATCTCCCTGTAAGTACATACTATAATACATTTCAAAAGATTTTTCAAGAGAAAAGGCGAATATTTTTTCATTTTCGCGGTAAACCTAAATTTTTTATGTATTCTATTTTATGTAAACACGTGTATATTCAACGCATTGGGTTACGTCAACTTCCCTATATCTGGCATGCAAAAAGATACACACAGCTATACTGTGTGTATCGCGCTTGTAAATTCATTCAAAAATATTCATTAAAATTTTACTTTGCTTTTCCGGTTGACTCCTAAAATGCCGCCGATGGATCCACTCAATAAAATAGCCGCTGCTTTTCCTGCGCTGGCCATATTGAAATCGTTGTGAAAAACAAGGACAGAAATCAAGGCAATACAGAGAATGCAGATCAGTCCGCTGAAAACACCCTGAATGATCCCTTTTTCTCTGGCGTACATAGAAGAAAGCAAGCTTGCGATAAATACGGAAATACAGCCTATCAGCGTAGTCATGGTGGGGATCATGCCCCTTGGCAATGAACTTGTTTTTTCAAAAATCAGAGCGATTACCGCCAGCAGTGCAACACTTGCTCCTGTCATGATCCCTGCGGATAACAACATAGCTTTTATTTTTTTCATAAAAATTGACCTCGCATCTCCAGTATGGAACATACTATGAGGCACAAGGTCATTTTATGACGGTATTCTATTTATGACCGTTGCTGATTGGCCCGATAAAGCCGGGCAAAATACTCATTATTTTCCAGCAGCTCCGTAAAACTGCCCTCACCGGCGATCTTACCCTCTCGGAAAACGATGATCCTGTCAAAATCCAAAACTGAGTCCAGCTTATGAGTAACGGCCACTACCGTTCTTCCTTCCAGCAGCGCAAGAACTTTTTTCATGACGGTTTTCTCAGTCAGGTTATCCAGTGCGGAGGTGGCTTCGTCCAAAATGGTCAGCTCGTTTCGCTGGAACCAAAGACGGCACAACGCCACTCGCTGCCGTTCTCCTCCGGAAAGAACAGCCCCTCTTTCCCCTATCGGCGTGTCAAACTTCTGGTCTAACGTGTGCAGCATAGGCATGAGCTGTACTTGCTCAACAGCCTTTAAAAGCTGCTCATCAGGGGCGATTTTGTCAAATATGATATTTTCCCGCAGACTGCCGTCAAACACATTGGAATCCTGGGAAAGATAACTGATTTTATCATAGAGGTCCGTTAAGCGAAGCTCTTTCATTTCTCTGCCGTCCAGGCAGATCGTACCACTTTGGTATTTCAGCAGTCCCGCCAGCAATTTAAGCAGTGTGGATTTTCCGGAACCACTCTCCCCTACCAAGGCTGCCTTTTCCCCTTTCCGAATCTTTAAGTTTAAACCATCAAAAAGCAGATGGTTCCCATAGGAAAAGGAAAGGTTTTCGATGGCGATATTCCCTTCACACTCAGGAACACTTTTCCCCGCTTCCAGCTGACTGTCTTCCCTCGCAGCAAGAAAATTCTCATATCGGCGAAAAGATGTTCTGTCAAGTTTATATTGCACATAGAGGACGTTAAAAATAGCGATCGGTGTATAGGCGTTGTTTAACAGTGTGAGCAATGCCACCACAGAACCGACGGAAACTTCCCCCGTCTGCCAGGCATAGGCCAAAATCAGAATGTCTAAAGCCGCTACCAGAAGAGCGAAAATCGTGAAAAATGCTTCGTGGATCATGGTCATTTTGGTTTTAGCGTGAACGATCCTGCTTTTTGCCCTCTCCGCCTTACGCAACTCTGCAGGAAACTGTCGTGCCAGACGGAAAACAGGCATTTCCATAAAGCCCCGCACCAGGTAATGGTTCAGCTCTTCTTCATTTGACAGTATTTTTTCTTTGATTTGATACAGCGATTTCAGCAGCAGATTCGTAACAAGGAACACCAAAATATAGCCCAGAAGGACGGCATATGTAATGGGAGCGCTGATTTTCCAGATAAAATAAATGCTGAAAAGCATATTGGGCAGTTGTTCCGTAAAGAGGGAAAGCCAGAAATGAAACAGGATATCCCTGCCGGCCTCCGCGCCATTTTCAATGCGCTGAACAAGCTGCCCTGTGCCCAGCTTTTGGTATTCCGAATATTCTATACGGCTGATTTTTTTCAGTGCCAGGAGCTTGAAATCCAGATAGATCCCATGCTCCAATTTCTTTTCCGGGTAATTCTCCAGATAGTTTGCCGGATACCCCGCCGTAAGGAGAACCCCATAAAACAGAATAGTGTCCAACGCAATGGTATGATCGGAAAGGCCGTCTATGACTGTCTGAAAATAGTGCGCCTGAAAATTGGAAAGAAAGGCGCAGAAAACGCCAAGAAGCAGGTAAAAGAAAACCGTTCCCCTATTTTTGGCCAGAATTTCTTTTTGATAACGCATATGCTGTACTCCTTTTCAAATTATTTTTCGGAGCAGTACAGCGGCGGCTGAAGGCGGTTTACAGGAATTCCTTATAAGAATATCCCCTATTTGTCTTTATGCTCAGTACGGTCCGCCTACAGCATTTCGCAACTGTACTGAGCATTTAATTCGAGGCGTTCGCAGCAAAGCGCACATCCTTTCCATAGATAAGTTTCCTAAAATACAAAATGCTGAAAGCCCATCCTGGATTTTCAGCATCAGTATCTTTACTTAATAAAAAATCAGGTCTGGTCGTCCTCATGAACGGTATCCACGCTGCCAATGGCCCAGCGCTTTACCCGCATTTTTGATTTGTCGCTTCCGGTTTCAATAATAACGGATTCAGACTCGTCCTTCACTGCTACGATGCGGCCGCAAATGCCGCCAATGGTGGTGATCTCATCGCCCACCTGAGCGCTTTTACGCATTTCCGCCTCTTTCTTTTTCTTCTTGCTCTGGGGCCGGAAAAATATCAGATACAGTATCAGAAAAAAGACTGCGTAAACCAGCAGCATAAGCACCAGGTTCATACCGCCCCCTTCTGCGGCGGTTCCACTTCCATTTAAAGTCATAAATCGATTCATGTTTGTATCACCGTGATCCTTTCTATAATGCCGTTATATTCTGTAACTCCATGTTGCCAGAACCCGTTTCCGCAATAAAGTCGGAAAACAAAGTTTGAAGGATCAACTATAGCCTTCCATCTGCAATTTTGGGTTAACAACATGATTATAACAAGAAAGAAAGAAACTTGCAAGGCAAATTGTCAAGATTTCTCACAATGTTCAAATCCTTTTGCTCAGATTCTCAATATTTTCTCTGTAAAAATCCGCGAATCTGCCTGCGTCCAGTGCTTTTCTGATTTCCAGAAGCAGGTTGTTATAGAAATAGAGATTGTGCATGACCATTAGGCGCATGGCCAGCATTTCTCCTGCTTTGAGCAAATGGTGAATATAGGCTCGACTGTGCTTTTGGCAGACAGGGCAGCCGCACTTTTCGTCCAGGGGCCGCTCGTCAAGGGCATATTTTACGTTCATCAGGTTGCGGCAGCCTTCCCAGGTAAAGGCATGGCCGTGTCGGGCGTTGCGGCTGGGCATGACACAGTCGAAAAGGTCTACGCCCCGAAGAACGCTTTCCAGAATATTTGCCGGGGTCCCCACTCCCATAAGATAGCGGATTTTATTTTGGGGCATGTGGGGCTCCACCGCCTCGATGATTCGATACATTTCTTCGGTGGGTTCCCCAACCGCCAAGCCGCCGATTGCATAGCCGTCCAGATCCATGGCAGCGATGCGCTTCATATGCTCTATCCGCAGATCCGCATAGGTGCAGCCCTGATTGATGCCAAACAAGAGCTGATTGGGGTTGACCGTCCCTTCCCGGGCGTTCAGCGTGGCCATTTCCTTTTTGCAGCGCTCCAGCCAGCGGGCTGTCCGTTCGCAGGAAGCCTTGGCGTAATCGTATTCAGCAGGGTTTTCCACGCATTCGTCAAAGGCCATGGCGATGGTAGAACCCAGGTTGGACTGTATCCGCATACTTTCCTCAGGCCCCATGAAGATCCTGTGTCCGTCGATATGGGAAGCGAATGTCACTCCCTCTTCCGTGATGTTCCGAAGTTTTGCCAGGGAAAAGACCTGGAAACCGCCGCTGTCGGTAAGCACCGGCCCCCGCCAGCCTGTAAATTTTCGGATACCGCCCAGCTTTTTGACGGTTTCGTCCCCGGGCCTGAGATGAAGATGATAGGTGTTGCAAAGCTGCACCTGACAGTTCAGATCTCTTAAATCGTAAGCGGACACGGCCCCTTTGATGGCTCCCGCAGTGGCCACGTTCATAAAAGCCGGAGTCTCCACAACGCCATGAACGGTCTCAAACCGGCCGCGCCGTGCCCTACCTTCAGTTTTAAGCAGTTGATACATAGTGTTTCTCCGTTTTCAAATGTGAATTTGGAAGCTTTCAAAATCAAACAAGCCGTTTCCCTGCTTCAGTTTTCCCTGCTGTTCCAGCGAAGAAAAACCTTTTTCTATCTCTTGTGCTAGGCTGGTTGGGATACTCAGGTCATGGTGCCCGGGAAATAGCCTTCTTATAGGAAACCGATTGATTTTTCGGACAGATTGGTAAAACAAAACCGGGTCGGTAGAGGGGTAAAAAGCATACAGACAGCCCCGATAAAGCAGGTCGCCGGAAAAAAGATACCGACGTTCCGGCTCGTAAAAACAGCAATGACCAGGAGAATGCCCAGGCGTGTGAATGGTTTGAAGACTTCGGCCGCCCAAATCAAATTTCATTTTATCCTCTAAAAGCAGCTGGGGCTCTCCCTGGAAAATTTGATAGGCGTCAGGTGAGAATTCCGGTGGAAAATCACAGGGTTCTTTTAACAAATTTTCTTTTACTGCCGCAAGCGGAAGGGGAAATTTTTCGACAAGCCAGTTCCTTTCCAGCCGATGGACGGCAACAGTGTCGAACAGCGCGTGCCCGCCAATGTGGTCCCAATGGGCATGGGTCGTCGCCACGGTGACAGGCAGATCGGTAAGCGTGTCCACTGCTTCTCTTATATTGGAAACACCCAGTCCAGTGTCGATCAGCAGAGCGGATCCAGTCCCCAGCAGCAGGTAACAGTGTGTTTCCTCATAATGTTTGTATTCGCTGATGGCATAGGTGTCGTTATCCAGTTGTTCTATGGTAAACCAATCGCTCATTCGAGCCTCCTTGACAAGCTGTGTGTCTTTACAGGAAGTGTTCACCGAATAAACATTGCGTCTCCAAAGCTGAAAAACCTGTACCGCTCTTTGACTGCTTCCTGATAGGCATTCAAAATGCTCTCCCGGTCCGCCAGAGCCGATACCAGCATGATCAGGGTGCTTTGGGGTAGATGAAAATTGGTGATCAAAGCGTCCACGCCTTTAAATTCATAACCGGGATAAATGAAAATATCCGTCCAGCCCTCGCTTTCCCGAAAGCCACCTTCTTTTTGAGCAACGGATTCGATAGTCCGACAGCTGGTGGTACCCACGGCGATGACGCGCCCTCCCCTCTTTTTTGTTTCATTGATAAGAGCAGCGGTCTCCTGGGGCATGTGGTAATGCTCGGCATGCATTTTGTGATCTGTGATTTTTTCGGCATTGACCGGGCGAAAGGTGCCTAGACCAACATGCAGTGTCACAAAACCTGTTTGAATACCCTTGTCCCTGATTTTTTCCAAAAGCTCCGGAGTAAAATGCAGACCAGCAGTAGGTGCGGCGGCAGAACCGGTTTCACGGGAATACACGGTCTGATACCGCTCTTTGTCCCGCAGTTCCGCTTTGATATAAGGCGGCAGGGGCATCTGGCCTATTTGATCCAGGATATTGAAGAATACCCCTTCATACTCGAAATGGATCAGTCGGTTTCCGTCGTCCAGTACGTTCATTACTTCGCAACGGAGAAGCCCGCCGCCAAACACAAAGCGGCTGCCCTTTTTCGCCCGTTTTCCGGGACCGGCCAGCGCCTCCCACACATCGTTTCCCTTGTTTTCAAGCAGAAGGAATTCCACATGGGCCCCTGTTTCCTCCTTGGTGCCGTAAATTCTGGCGGGAAGTACCCGGGAGTCATTCAAAATCAGGCAGTCTTTGGGGTCCAGCATGTCCGCAATATCCCGAAAAACGTGGTGGCCGATTTGACCGGTACGCTTATCCAGCGTCATCAGCCGGGAAGCGTCCCGCGGCTCTATCGGCGTTTGCGCAATCAGCTCTTCCGGGAGATCAAAATCGAAATCGCTGGTTTTCAACGTGTTTTCCATAAAACAAGGCCTTCCCTTCTTCAGGATTCACCTGACCTATAAAAATACATAGAATATAAAAGCGAAAAAATTGACAATAGGCGTAAACTGGGGTATGATAAAGAGCAAATAGAGGTGCGGCTTTCAAAAGTAGCAGGACGGAGGTTGCCAGAACCGGAGAGATCCTGTAAAAGGGCAAGCCGCCGAAGGACGTATCCGGCAAGTACCGTCCTGGTTGCAGAAGCGAAAAGCGCTGCGGCTGTCATCTTTTGTGATGGAGTGCTATTGGCCTTTCCCTGGGTTACATAGGGATACAGCATTTCTATTATAGGAGATTAGCGGCCGGTTTTCAACCGGTTTTTTCTATCCTCATTTTTAAAGCCTGCACAGAAAGGATATGTCAATTATGAAACAGTATCGCGTAGGGATCATAGGATGTACCGGCATGGTGGGCCAGCGTTTTATCACGATCCTGGCAAACCACCCTTGGTTTAAAATCTCGGCGTTGGCGGCCAGCGCCCGATCCTCCGGGAAAGCCTATCGGGAGGCCGTAGCGGGGCGTTGGGCCATGAAGACGTCCATTCCCGCCAGCATTGAAGCTCTTCCCGTGTACGACGCTCAAAAAGACATGGATAAAATTATTTCTCTAGTGGATTTCGTCTTTTGCGCTGTCAACATGAAATCGGAGGAGATCACGGCGCTGGAAGAAGCTTACGCCAAAAAGGAATGCCCTGTAATCTCCAATAATAAGCAGCACCGGGGCGATCCGGACGTTCCCATGATCGTGCCGGAGCTGAATGCCGACCACGCGAAAGTCATTGAGACCCAGAGAAAACGCCTGGGCACCAAACGGGGTTTTATCGCTGTGAAAAGCAACTGTTCCCTGCAAAGCTACGTGCCCGCCATTCATCCTCTGCTGGACCTGGGCGTGACAAAAGTGCTGGCCTGCACCTATCAGGCAATTTCCGGGGCTGGCAAAACCTTTGAGACCATGCCGGAGATCATAGATAATGTGATCCCCTACATTGGCGGCGAGGAGGAAAAATCCGAGCAGGAACCTATGAAAATCTGGGGCCATGTAGAAAATGGCGTGATTGTCAATGCCACCACGCCCTCCGTTACTTCCCAGTGCCTGCGGGTACCCGTTTCCGACGGCCACATGGCGGCGGTGTTCTTCTCCATGGAACAGAAGATTTCCAAGGAGGAAATCATTCAGCGGTGGAACGATTTCCGGGGGCCCGCCCAGGAACTGGAACTGCCCAGCGCTCCAAAACAGTTTATCCATTATTTCACTGAAAACGATCGACCCCAGCCCAAGCTGGACAGGGAGCTGGAAGGCGGCATGGCCATTTCCGTAGGCCGTCTGCGCCCGGATTCCCAATACGATTATAAATTCGTGTGCCTGTCTCATAACACCCTGCGGGGCGCGGCCGGCGGCGGCGTACTGATGGCCGAGCTGCTGTGCAGGCTGGGCTATTTGGATTGATATTATTGATTCGGAGGTTTTCACTCTATGAAAGAGCTTCTTTTTTCCGGCGCGGGGACTGCGCTGATAACACCCTTTGATAAAAGCGGGAACATCTGCTGGGAAGAACTGGAAAAGCTGATCGAATTTCAAATCGAAAACGGCATAGACTCCATTATTGCCTGCGGAACTACTGGCGAAGCCGCCACCATGACCGCTGAAGAACACCTGAAAACTATAGGGTTTATCATCGATAAGGTAAAAGGCCGGGTCCCGGTGATTGCGGGTACGGGCAGTAACGACACCCGGTTCTGTGTGGAGCTCTCCCTGGAAGCAAAAAAGCTGGGGGCAGACGGTCTGCTCCTGGTTACCCCCTACTACAATAAAACCTCGCAGAAGGGGCTGGAGGAGAGCTTCTCCTATATTGCGGACAGTGTGAAAATGCCCTGCGTTCTTTACAATGTCCCCAGCCGCACGGGGTGCAATATGAAGCCCGCTACCTATTACGCTCTTTCCAAAAACCCCTATATCGTAGCTGTAAAGGAAGCAAACGGCGATACTGACTCCGTGGCTCATACGCTGGCCTTGTGTGGAGACGACCTGACCATATATTCCGGCGAGGACAATCAGACCCTGCCAATTCTTGCTCTGGGCGGAAAGGGCGTTATTTCCGTATTTTCCAATGCCCTGCCCGGAAAGCTTCATGAGCTTACCGCCGCTATGCTGCGGGGCGACTTGGAAACGGCCCGCAGGCTCAATACAGAATACATCGACCTGATGGACGGATTTTTCCTGGACGTAAACCCCATTCCCATCAAAGAAGCCCTTTTCCGAATGGGTCTTATCAGCACAAACTTCTGCCGTATGCCCTTGACCACTATGACTGACGAGGGCCTGGAAAAGCTGACGGCACTTTTGAAAAAGCATGAAATGATCTAAAAACCGGCAAGTGCCGGGACGGATAAAGAAAGGAACGCTCCATGACGGAAATCATTTTATCAGGCTGCAACGGAAAATTGGGAACAGTGATTCAGGTCGCGGCTGCAGGACGCTCTGACTGCCGCATTGTAGCAGGTGTGGATATCACAGGCAAACCCCAGGCGGAATTTCCCGTCTATACATCGCCGGAACAGGTAATGGAACATGCCGATGTCCTGATCGACTTTTCCCATCCTTCCGCCCTGGAACCGATCCTTTCCTACTGCAAAAATCACCCCGGCACTGCAGCGGTACTGTGCACCACCGGTTACAGCAAAGAACAGGTGGAAAGCATTCGAGAAGCCTCCAATACTCTGCCTCTGTTTTATTCCCGGAATATGTCTCTTGGCATTAACCTGCTGATAGAGCTTTCAAAAAAGGCCGAGGCTGTACTGGGCGGCGCTTTTGATGTAGAAATTGTGGAAATGCACCACAACCAGAAAATAGATGCGCCCAGCGGAACGGCTTTGATGCTGGCAGATGCGGTAAACGAGGTGCGTGACGGTCAAATGAAATATACTTATGACCGCCATTCCCAGCGGAAAAAGCGGGAAAAGAGCGAGATAGGCATTCATTCTGTTCGGGGAGGCACCATCGTCGGAGAGCATCAGGTGATTTTTTCAGGCCCCTACGAAGTCATTACCCTCTCCCATTCCGCACAGTCCAAAGGGCTGTTCGCTTCCGGAGCGCTGAACGCCGCGGTATTCATGCAACGTAAAGGCCCTGGACTTTACGATATGTCTGATTTGATTTAAGGAGAGAATTGCAATGAGCGCAGATACAGTGGTTAGCACCGTGGATAATATCACTTTGGTCACATTGCAGGGTTTTCCAGCCAATGTGGATTCCATTGCCCAAATTTTTGAAGCTATTTCCAAGTATGAGATCAATATCGACATGATTTCCATGGCGCCTACCCATGGCGCATATACAGGACTTTCCTTTACCATTTCCGACAACGATCTGATCGATATTCTCTCCTTTGTTTCCGATTTGAAAAAGGAGACGGGCGTAAATGTGATCGTCAGCAGCGTAAACCATAAGATTTCCGTATATGACCCACTTATGAAAAATACGCCCGGCGTCGCTGCCAAGGTGTTTCACGCTTTGAGGGGAACAAATGCGGATATCCGTCTGATCACTACCTCTGAGGTGGAAATCTCCCTTTTAGTGACGGAAGCTGACTTCGACACGGTCTATAAAGCGATCACAAACGCTGTAAAATAATCCTTTTCGGAAAAATCCCGTTGGATTTGATGCGCTTGGCGGAAAAGCTTTTCCACCGAGCGTTTTCAGTTTTATTTTCACGAAAAACGACATGTCTTTTCGACATGCCGTTTTTTTACTCTGTTCGGACGATTTCTTTATTTTTCCGCCTTTTCCGTAAATTCAAAGGCTTCTCCCTGATAAGTGCATTGATATTGCTTTCCGGCCGCAATCGAGCCTTCCAGCATTTTTTCAGAGATACTGTCTTCGATATCGTTCTGGATCACTCTCCGCAAAGGCCGGGCTCCGTATACCGGGTCATACCCCTTATCTGCTACGGCAGAAATCGCCTCGGGCGCAAATTCCATATGGATGTCCATATCCCGAAGCTTTTTCTGCAGGGCAGATAGCATTTTTTCGGCAATTTGCAGCGTGTTCTCCTTTGTGAGCTTATGGAACACGATGATATCGTCCACACGGTTCAGAAATTCCGGTTTAAACAGATTCTTGAGCTCGTTCATCACCAGTTCTTTAGTCTTTTCAAAATCGCTGGCCGCAGTGTCATCACCCTCTGAAAATCCCAAGCTTTTCTGCTTTTCAGTAATAAGACGGGCGCCTACATTGGACGTCATAATGATGACAGTATTTTTGAAATCTACCGTCTTCCCCTGGGAATCTGTTACACGTCCGTCTTCCAAGATCTGAAGCAGGATATTGAACACGTCGGGATGCGCTTTTTCAATTTCATCGAACAGCACCACAGAATAGGGCTTTCTCCGGACCGCTTCCGTGAGCTGTCCTCCCTCTTCAAAGCCTACATATCCGGGAGGAGAACCCACCAGACGAGAGGCGGTATGCTTTTCCATATATTCGGACATGTCGAACCGCACAATGGCCTTTTCATCTCCGAACATGGCTTCCGCCAACGCTTTGGAAAGCTCGGTTTTTCCTACGCCGGTGGGCCCAAGGAAGATAAAGGAGCCAATGGGCCGGTTCTTATCCTTCAGCCCCACTCTACCCCTGCGAATCGCTCTGGAAATAGCGGAAACGGCCTCTTCCTGCCCAATCACTCGCTTGTGCAGTGTGTCTTCCAGACGCAGCAGCCGCTGGCTTTCCTCCTCTGTCAGCTGAGAGACGGGAACGCCGGTCCACATGGAGACAATGTCCGCAATGTCATTGGGCGTAACAACACTGTTGCTCCGCTCGTTTTTGTCTGCCCATTCGTCCCGTGCTTTTTCCAAACGTTCCTGCATTTCCTTTTGCCGGTCTCTCAGAGAGGCAGCTCGCTCAAAATCCTGGGAGTTGACCGCGGCGGCCTTTTCTTGTTCGATATCCTTGATTTCCTTTTCCAGATCCTGCAAATTGTCGGGAGCTGTAAAGGCGCGAAGCCTTACGCGTGAAGCGGCTTCGTCAATCAAATCGATTGCCTTGTCCGGAAGAAAGCGATCGGAAATATATCTGGCGGAAAGCTTGACCGCCGCTTCAATGGATTCGTCTGTGATCTGAACCTTGTGGTGGGCTTCATAGCGGTCCTTTAGGCCTTTGAGAATAGCGACGGCTTCCTCTTCGCTGGGCTCTCCAACTGTCACAGGCTGGAAACGGCGTTCCAAAGCGGCATCTTTTTCAATATATTTGCGGTATTCATTGATGGTCGTAGCACCGATCACCTGAAAATCGCCCCGGGCCAAAGCCGGTTTTAAAATATTGGCCGCATCTGTAGATCCCTCTGCCGAACCTGCGCCGATAATCGTGTGAAGCTCGTCAATAAACAGAATGATATTGCCGTCGTTTTTGACCTCATCAATGGCATTTTTAATGCGTTCCTCAAAATCGCCGCGATATTTTGTTCCTGCAACCATTCCGGTCAGATCCAGGGATACCAGACGCTTGTTCTTTAGAATCTCCGGAACATCACCGGAATGAATTTTCAGTGCCAGCCCCTCGGCCACAGCGGTTTTACCTACACCAGGCTCGCCAATCAGGACGGGATTGTTTTTCGTGCGCCGGGACAGAATTTGGATCACACGTTGAATTTCCTGTTCCCTGCCAATGACAGGATCTATTTTGCCCTGTGCGGCAAGCTGTGTTAAATCGCGCCCAAACTGCTCCAACGCTTTGCCATTTCCTTTTTCGTCTCCGCCTGCGGCAGCTTCACCGGAAGATTGAAATGCCGTATCGTTCAGCAAGGTAGACAGTTCCGCGGTGATCCTGTTGAAATCCACGCCGAGGATGCGCAGAAAACGCATGGCGTAGCAGCTTTCGTCCTCCATTACCGCAATGAGAAGATGTTCCGTACCAACGTAGGCGTTGTGCAGCCTGGCGCCTGCCATCATGGCAATTTGGAGGATCTGTTTGGTCCTGGGAGTGAAGGAATCAGGAGTCAGGCTGGTGGGCATTCCTGTTCCCACCCTTTCCCGGACCAGTTTTTCATAGGCCTCCGCCGTAACGCCAAGCTTGTTCAGCACCGTATAAGCCACGCCGGAGCCTTCCTTTAAAAGTCCCAGCACAACGTGTTCGCTTCCAATGTAGTCATGGCCCATTTCCTGTGCGGAAGCGATCGCCAGATTTAGAGCCTTATTCGCTTTTTCAGTAAAGCTGTTAAAACGATACATAGTAGATTCACTCCTTTATTTTTGCGCATACCCGCCGCGTCAGTTCAGCACGTAGGATATCGCGCTGTGTTTGGTCCAGCGGCTTTCCGGCGTCAGCCGTCAAAGTTCCTCTCTGTACCCGTACAGAGAGACCATTGAGTTCCTCCGGTGTAATTCCTTGGATCAGGCCTACGGACAAACCAAAACGGATATAGGAGATCAGCTCCATAAACTCTCCGGTAGAAAGCATTTTGGCGCTTTTCAGAACACCCGCCGCCCGGTCGATCTTATCCTGGACCACAATGTTTGAGCTGAGCTTTTTCCTTGCCTTGCGTTCCTCATCGATCAGCTGCGCAGTGATTGCGCTCAGATTGTCAATGGCCCCTGTTTCACTCAGCCCCAGCGTGATCTGATTGGAAAGCTGATACATGGCCCCAATGATCTGGCTACCCTCCCCGTAGCTTCCCCGAAGAGTCAGCCCCAGCTTTGACAAATTTGCGGATATTCTGGGCATGGCCCCGCTTTCCGTCAAGGCCGGAAGGTGGAGCATAACGGAGGCCCGCATGCCGGTCCCCAGATTGGTGGGACACTGTGTCAGAAAACCAAACTCCGGATCGAATGCAAAATCCAGCGTTTCTCCCAGCAGCGTATCCAATCTATCCGCCGTCTCAGCTGCTTCCTTCAGAGAAAGCCCCTCTCTCATTACCTGGATCCGCAAATGGTCTTCTTCGTTTACCATGATAGAAACGCTTTCGTCGTCTGACATCAAAACAGCCTTTCCCCTGCTGTCTGAGATAAATTCCGGACTGACGATATGACGCTCTACCAAGGAAATGGCCCCTTCTTCTGAAAGGTCCTCCAGTGGTATAAAATGAAATTGTCCGGACAAAACGCTGTTCCCGGAAAGCAGAGCGTCCCGCACCTTTCCTTCAATTTCAGCTTTCTGCTTTTCATCCGCTTTATCAGGAAAAGGATATTGCCTTAAATTTCGCGCCAAACGCACCCGGGTACTGCACACCACATCTCCGCAGTCTCCTGCTTTTTCATACCACTTTAAGCTGTCAGTCATGGCTTTCCATCTCCTTTATCTCATCTCTCAAAACAGCTGCCCGCTCAAATTCCTGAGCTTCAATGGCGGTTTGAAGCTGGCGCTTTTTCTCTTCCAGAGGCGATTCCCCAACAGATACTATCTGCTTATTGGCGTCGGAAATTCTTAAAGCTGAACTTCCCGGGATCTTTCCTTTGTGCTTTGTAGTCCCGTGAACTCTTTGAATTACAGGAAGCAGTTGACTGCGGAATGTTTTATAACATTCCGCGCACCCGAGCTTTCCGGTTTTCGCAATTTCCTCAAAAGTGGAGCCGCATTTTTTGCAACGCTGCACTCCGGCAGACTGGTGATTGCCGCCAATCAAGCCACCCAACATATTTCCGAAATCCATTTCCCAGCCGCTGAAGAGATTGCCATACCCCTTTTCTTTCGCGCAGTCGTTGCAAAGATGGTACTGAGTAAGCTTGCCGTTCACAATGGTTTTGATATGGGTCGTTGCTGTTTTCTTTCCGCAAGATTGACACATCATAAAGCATTCCTCCTATTTCTTTTTATGCTCTTGCTGCAAGCAGCATATTCTTATAAATGGCGGCACGAACAGTATTGCGGTATTCCTTTGGGACCACGGTCAGCGTTTTCTCTGAGACAGCAGCCTGGATCAAATCTGCCGCTTCCTGGCTTAATACACCGCTTTGAACCATATTTTCCGTCATGGCCCGAGCTGTGCCTGCGTCAAGAACGTTCCCAACTGCATTGATAATATGCATGATCATGTCCGGCTTTGACACCTGCAGCCGGGTAATACGGATATATCCACCACCGCCCCGCCGGCTTTCCACCAGGTATCCTTGTTCCGGTGTAAAGCGGGAAGTCAGTACATAGTTGATCTGACTGGGAACGCAGCCCAATGAACCAGCCAGCTCGTTCCTTTGGATTTCTGCTATACCGTCGGCCTCGTTGAGCAGCTGTAAGATATAATTCGCAACACTATCGCTGATTCTCATTCCAAACCATCTCCGAAATTGTCTTTGACTTTCTTTGACTTTTATTATAGTAACTTCCGGGAAAAAATCAAGGTCAAATAAAGTCAAAGAAAGCGTTTGGCCGTGATTTAAATCGAAAATATCATTCGTTTCCTTGAGTTTACTTTCATTTTCTTTGATTTTCATAATCCGTAACACTTTTTTGATTCCGCCATATGATAGGAGTGTAAATGAAAGGAGGCGTTCTTCCATGTGCGGTTGTGGTAACGGAGGTTGCTCTTGGATCATCATCATCGTTCTGATTCTTCTCTGCTGCGGCGGCTGCGGCAACACCTTTGGTGGTAATGGCTGCGGTTGTGGCAATAACGACTGCGGCAATGGCTGCGGTTGCTGCTAAACAGTACAGAGCGCGGACCCTTCTGTCCGCAACACCGGTGAAACGCCGGCAAAAAGGGCGCTGTTTTAAACAGCGCCCTTTTCCCTGCTCTTTTTACTGTTACTGCTCTGTGGAAGAAGTGGATTTCAGCGCTTCCTCCAGCGCCATAGCCAACTGGTCGGGACATGAGGTGGGTTTAAAACCGCACCGGATTCCTTTACAACGGTCAATATACTCCCTGACCTTCATTCCTTTGGCCAGTGCGGCTACGCCCTGTGTATTGCCGCTGCAGCCTCCGGTAAATCTTACAGATTCAATGGTATCGCCGTTTATGACGATATCGATCTGACGTGAGCAGACCCCTTTCGGTTTATAGTGTATTTCCATGTTGTAAAAATTCCTTTCTGAAAATTCTGCCTGATATACCTTCAATCTATCAAATGCCTGGGCTTTTGTCAAGAGCAAATTGCGTTATGGAGCAACGCAAAAAGGGGCCGGCGCCGCTGCCGCCCCCGTACATATACTCTTATAAGAGCACTTTTGTTCCACCGGGCCGCCGTACTGACAATGCGTGGCAGCTGTCCTTTCCAAAGACCTTTTCTATTTCTGTTCGGTAGCTATCCAGTTTTCCAAGGGGCACGAAGGCCTGTATCGTCCCGGCAAAACCACCGCCGTGGACCCGGAAAGCGCCTTCTTCTCCCAGTAGTCTTTCTGTCAGGGCAAGCGCCAGCGTGACCCCCTGCTCTTCCGGGGAAACAACTGCAAACACGTTTTGCAGCCGCTGTAAAGAAGAACGCCCAGAAGCGCGTATCATTTTCTGAAATCCCTGAAAATCTCCGGATTTCAAGGCTTTTGCTTCCTCCACCGCCAACTTGTCATCATCGAAAAAGTGCATGGCGCGAAGCACGGCACGGTCCCCGGTCCTTTTCCGGATCTCTCCAAGGCTCTCATAAAATTCCCGTTCATCTACGTCGCGCAGAAACTCTTTGCCAAAAAAGTGCGCCACCTGCTTCATTTCGGCGGGGATCGCCGCATATTCGCCAATCAAATTGGCGTGGCTCCCGCCAGTGTCTACGACGCAGAGCGCATAACCGCAGGAAGCGAAATCAAAATCCACCTTTTCGATGACTGGTTTTGTGGGTTCGCTAAAATCGATGGAGGTAAACCCGCCCACAGAGCTTGCCATCTGATCCAGTAAGCCAGAGGGCTTCCCAAAATAAACATTTTCAGCGTACTGTGCAATGATGGCAGCAGTAACCGGATCGATCTCATCGTTATTGTACAGGTGGCTGATAACGGTGACCACCAGTATTTCAAAGGCCGCAGAGCTTGATAGCCCGGAGCCTTTCATCACGCGGCTCATCGTATAACAATCAAAACCGCCCACCTGATAGCCCATTTCTATGCACTTGGCGCTGATTCCTCGAATCAGTGCCTGGGAACCGCTGATCTCCTCCCGGGGAGAAAGGTCGGATAAATCGACCAGGTCGGTTCTGGGATATTCCGCGGATTTCAGACGAACCACATTCGTGTCTGTCTTTTTTGCCAAACCCACGATATCAAGATTCACAGCGGCGGTGAGTACATGTCCATGATTGTGATCTGTATGATTTCCGCCGATTTCTGTTCTGCCGGGAGCGCTGTACCACTCTGCTCCCTGGGTTGTTCCAAAGGTTTCCTCAAATCCCGTCTTGATTTTCTGATATCTGCCTTTCTGAGCCTCAGCTTCTTTTCCATACAGTTCCTGATACCGTGTTTCCATGCTTTTTCCGCCTTTCGAGTCTTTTTATTTATCGAGCATCTCCAAAAAATCGTTTTCCGTAAGCACTGTTATACCCAGCGCATTGGCCTTTTCCAGCTTACTTCCCGCTTCCTCTCCCGCCAGGACATAGCTTGTCTTCTTCGAGACGGAGGAAGTCACCTTTCCTCCGTGCTTTTCTATCAATTCCGTGGCTTCCTTCCGGCTCATGGTAGGCAAAGTTCCGGTCAGCACAAAAATTTCCCCTGAAAGCGCCGTCCCTTTGGACTCTTGCCTGCCTTGCATATTGACTCCCAACAGCGCCAAGCGCTCCACCAGATTTTTGGCTGATTCCTGAGAAAAAAATTCAACGATCTCCTTGGCCATAATGCCTCCAAAGCCATCGATCTGAGCAATTTCCTCTTCGGTCGCCGATTGTATCTGAGACATGCTCGGAAAAGTATCGCATAAAAGCCGGGCGGCCTTAACGCCGATGTGAGAAATCCCCAAAGCGAAAACCAACCGATACAGATCGTTGCTTTTGGATCTTTCCACAGCCTCCACAAGATTTTCCGCGCTCTTCTTTCCAAATCGCTCCAGCTGTTCCAGCTGTATTGCTTCCAGTGTGTACAGATCTGCCGGAGAAGCGATGAGACCGGCCTGTAAAAGTTGTTCCATATTTGCGGGGCCCAGGCCATCAATATCCATAGCGTCCCGAGAAGCAAAGTGGATCAGATTTCGCAAAAGCTGGGCCGGACATTGTGGGTTCCTGCATCGAACGGCAGCCTCCCCTTCCACCCGCGAAACCGGCTCTCCGCAGGAGGGACACAGCTTCGGCAGAACAAAGGGTTCCGAATTTTCCGGATTGGCTGTTACCGCCACTACCTCGGGAATGATCTCCCCTGCCTTGCGCAGAATCACCCGGGAACCGATGCGTATATCTTTTTCAGAAATGAAATCCTGATTGTGAAGCGTTGCCCGGCTCACCGTAGTACCCGCCAGGGTTACCGGCTCAAATTTACCGGTAGGAGTCAACACGCCGGTACGCCCTACATTGACTTCAATATCGATCAGCGTGGTTTCCTTTTCTTCCGGCGGATACTTAAAGGCCTCCGCCCATCGTGGAAATTTAGCGGTGCTGCCCAATTCCTCACGCTGAGAAAAATCGTTGACTTTTATTACAGCACCGTCAATGGGAAAATCAAACCCGCCCCGCTTTTCGCCGATTTCCCGGATAAAGTCAAGAACTTTCCCCATGTCTCCGGACTTGAAATACAGCGGCGGCACAGTAAAGCCCAGCTCTTTCATTCTCTCCAGAGACTGGTCATGCCGGGAAAGCGTCTCGCCCAGAACCTGCTGAACATTGAACACAAAGATATCCAGCTCCCGTCCGGCTGTGATTTTCGGGTCCTTCTGCCGGAGGGAGCCGGCTGCCGCGTTGCGGGGGTTTTTAAAGGGTTTTTCTTCAGAAAGCTCCTGCCGTTCGCACAGCCGCTCGAAGCTTTTATCGGACATATAGACTTCTCCGCGCACTTCCAAAAAGGGAATAGGCTCCTTCAGCTTTTTCGGAACAGTACGGATCGTACGTATATTTTCCGTCACGTCCTCTCCCGTTATCCCATCGCCGCGCGTAGAGCCGCGGACAAACAGGCCGTCCCGGTATTCCAAAGCCACGGAAAGCCCGTCAAATTTCGGTTCTACCACATATTCGGGGTTGGGGACCGTTTCCCGTACCCGGCGGTCAAAATCCCGCAGTTCCTCCTCGGAAAAAGAATCGTGCAGACTTCCAAGGGGCACCTCGTGTACGACCGGGGCAAAGGTGTTATAAACCGCGCCGCCCACCTTCTGCGTGGGAGAATCGGCAGAAACAAGCTCCGGAAACTCCTGTTCCAGGTTTTCCAGTCTCCGGTAAAGCATGTCGTACTCATAATCATCGATTTCCGGCGCGTCTTCAGTGTAGTATTTTCTGCTGTGGTAACGAATTTGTTCCCGCAGACTTTCGATCTCCTGTGCGGCATCTTTTCTATCCATGTCTTTCCTTCCGTCCTGAAATTTCTCTTTGAATTCATCCGTTTCCGATCACGGTGACTTCCGGGACAGTCCCAACGACCACAGTTTCCGACAGGACTGTGGCGGTTCGTTCCTCTACTTCTGTTTCAAAGCGCCGGGACTGCGAATAGGCTCTGGCACTCACTGTCATCGTGATGCGATGAAGGCTTTGATTGATTCCCGCCGAATCAAACTCTGTCTGAAAGGATATGTCGGCGGAGCCTTCCAGTTTGAGCTTTATCGGCACCTTAGGTCCTCTGCCGTTAAGTATTCCCACATTTGTAAGGCTTCCAACAGGAATATAAGCGGAAACCTTTCCGTTGAGGAATTCGGAGAGCCGGGACAGCACACCGGTTTTCAGGCTGTTAAGTTCCCCGGCATTGGCGGTGACAGAGGAAACGCCCCCGTTTCCGGAGGGGCTGACAGCCACGAAAGAAACGTCCCTTTCCAGCAGTTCCTCGTTTACAGCCTGGTTGATGCTCGCAAGCAGGTAGTTCCTTGTGGCCTCTTCTATAAAATCCGGAGAAACCGCAGAAAGCCCTGCTTCGGACAGAGCGCTCCACAGGAGCACGGCAGTCGTCATTACTAACGCTATCCGGCATCCTTTCCTTTTCTTACCAGCTGTAGACCGGTAGCGGGCAGGGAAAATTCGTTTATGTATGTATCGCATGAAACCACCCCATTGTTCCATACTACGCGAGGTGGCGCTTTTTGTGAAATACGGTTTTCAGCCGTTTTCCATGCTCCGCAAACGTCGCAGCGTTTCCGCTACAGGCAAGCCCACAATATTGGAATAATCGCCGCAAATGGAACGCACCAGAGTTACGCCTTTTCCTTCAATTCCGTAAGAACCGGCGCGACCCCGAGATTCTCCCATAGCCACATATTCCTCGATTTCACCATCGGTCAGAGGATAAAACGTTACTTGGGTCACAGCATGGAAAACTTCCTTTTTCTCTCCCGATAACAGGCACACGCCTGTAAAGATCTCATGGGTCCTGCCAGACAGGCGGCGCAGCATGGTTTTGGCATCCACGTCATCTCTGGGTTTTCCGAGAATAGTTCCATCAATGCTGACCATGGAATCTGCGGCAATAATAGCACTGTGAGGCCGCAGGGGAAAAACTGCCTCCGCTTTTCTCTGTGCCAGGCATTCCACGGTTTCAGAGGGTCCGTACTCCGCCGGGACCGCTTCGTCCACCCCGGACACCAACACTTCAAATTTCACTCCCGCCCGTTCCAGCAGCATTTTCCGGCTGGGAGATGCGGAAGCCAATACGATCGATTCAGTCTTCAAAGCCATTGGGGTTCATCCTTTGCCAGCGCAGGGAATCTTCACACATATCCCGCAGTGTCCTCTTGGCTTCCCAGCCCAGCTCCTGCTTGGCTTTCGTACAGTCTGCATAACTTTCCGGCAGATCCCCTGCACGCCGTCCGTCCACCACATAGGGAATGTCCTGCCCGGCCGCTTCAGTGAAAGCCTTAAGAACCTCCATCACAGAGTATCCGTGTCCCGTGCCCAAGTTGTAAATGCGCAGACCGCAGTTTCCCTGTTCAAACAGCTTCAGAGCCGCTGCGTGACCCTCCGCCAGATCTACCACATGGATATAGTCCCGGATGCAAGTGCCGTCAGGGGTGGGATAATCGTTTCCAAAGACATGAAGCTTCTCCCGCTTTCCTACTACTACCTGCATGATATAGGGCGACAGATTGTTAGGGATCCCTGCCGGATCTTCTCCAATACGACCGCTTTTATGAGCGCCCACCGGGTTAAAATACCGCAAAAGTACCGCATTAAAATCCGGGCGGGCGTGGGCATAGTCGGTCAGAATCTGTTCAATCATCAGCTTCGTAGTGCCATAGGGACAGTTCGCGTGGTGAGGCAGCGCCGCATCCTCCCGCAGGGGTGGATTCTCGACATCGCCGTACACGGTGGCGGAAGAACTGAACACGAAGTTGTTTACATGGAATTCCTCCATGACCTGCAAAAGCGTCAGGGTCGATTCCAGATTGTTCTGGTAATACCGCAGAGGGATAGACACCGATTCTCCAACGGCCTTCAGCCCCGCAAAGTGAATGACCGCATCGATATTTTCCTTTGAAAATACCTGGCGCATCTTCTCTGCATTGCAAACGTCATATTGATAAAAGGCTACCTTCTTGCCGCTGAGCTCTTCAATGCGGTCAACAACTGCCTTTTTGCTGTTGCACAGATTATCCACGACCACCACATCGCAGCCCTGCTCCAGCAGGACAATGCTGGTATGGCTGCCGATATATCCCGCGCCGCCGGTCACCAGAATCTTCATAGATATACTCCCTTCCAGCCTTTTGATTTTATAAGAGCCTACAGCTCTGATCCTGTCATTATTATAGGCAAAACCACGCTAAAACACAATAGATTTCCAAAAGAAATCCAAAAATGCCGCCATGCCGAAAATGGCGGTAAACAGGAAAACAGTACCAGAGTAACAGCTGATTGAAAGGCAAATACTAGTTTCACTGCCTTAAGGAGGTCGAAAAATATGACAAGAGAGGACCGTCGAAAGAAAAATGAGCTGCTGTTTCTCACGGGAAGCTTCGGCTATCCCGCCTTGGAGCTGCTCTGGCGCGGCAGGACCCACTATTCCATGGCGCTGGCGGGCGGCATTTGCCTGGTCCTTATCGATCAGGTTTGCTGTGAAAAAATGAGGAACCGCCGGATCAGCAGCCGATGCCTGATGGGCTCCGTCATCATTACCGGGGTTGAATTCGGCGTAGGCCTGGTATTTAACGATTTGTTAGGATTGAACGTATGGGATTATTCTAATATGCCCATGAACGTCCTGGGCCAGATCTGCCTCCCCTATTCCGTACTGTGGGCTGGGCTTTCTCTGCCCGCTATGGCGGTGTGCAACGCCTGTAAAAAGTCGAAGCTTCTCTCCTGATAAAAAGTTTTTAGAGAAAAGGATTGACATTTGTCACGAAACTGTGCTAGTATAGTGCTTGCCTTGAATATGGAGAGGTGTCCGAGTGGTTTAAGGAGCTAGTCTTGAAAACTAGTGATCCCGCAAGGGACCAAGAGTTCGAATCTCTTCCTCTCCGCCACCTGCCTATCAAGCTACATATGGACGTATAGATTTTCACCTTGGAGAAGTACCCAAGTGGTGAAGGGGCTCCCCTGCTAAGGGAGTAGGTCGGGAAACTGGCGCGAGGGTTCAAATCCCTCCTTCTCCGCCAAGGAAACGGGAATCCCTTTTGGGATTCCCGTTTCCTTTACAGAAATGAGGATTTGAACCCGAGCGACATGGCGCGGGCTATGTTTTCGAGTGCCGCCGGTGACGGATACAGCGAGAAAACACTGGCGTAGCGGTCAAAAAATCTGAGCAGGCGAATGCGCGAAGGATTTTTCGGGCACCGCAAGAGGGGTTGCGAAGCAACTTCAAATCCCTCCTTCTCCGCCACGTCGCCGCAAACGCTTTTGAGTTTGCGGCGA
>CAZXLM010000013.1:0-44112 GCA_964642055.1 uncultured Acutalibacter sp.
GGTGTAGGCAATGGCGGTGGTAAGATAATATTTTCCTTTTTCGCTCATAAAGCGTCTCTCTCCTTGCTGTAGGATACATGTTCCCGTTACTCATTGCAAATTGCTCAAACGGGTGTGTACCCCGTCTCTGTTACGATTTTTTTCAGGTCGTCTTCCGTAAGCTTCCCGGCGTCGTAGACCACCCGGGCGCTCTTGCTCTCCAAATTTACCTCGGCCTCCCGCACGCCTCTGGCGTCCGTAAAGGCCTTCTGCATTCGGGAGGAACACATGGCGCAGTGCATTCCCTCAATATGAATAACAGCTTCTTTCCAATCTTTTTTTCCAAACATCTTTTTCCCTCCATTTTTGAAAATACGAAATGCCGCAGGCTGGTATGGCGGCTTTTCAGCGGAATATCAGTGCAGAAAATACGCTGGCTATCATCAGCACGGCCAGCACCGCGGCCGTAATGCGGATAAACAGCGCCCGTTTATTTGGATTATAACCCTTCATTGACAGCACTATCCTTTCTCCCGGGAGTGCTTTTCCCGGAACAGCTCGAAATTATCTGCCATTTTATCATCTTTTTCCAGATTTGTAAAGGAATCCACCCATCTCTTCCCGCCTGGGGGAAGGCTGCTGCGGCCGGAGGATTTATCCGCGCTCAAAGTCCAAAGCGGAAAGCACGCCGAAATGCAGCAGCGCGTTTTTGATCCCGTCCTTTCCCACATGGGTGGTGACGTAATTCGCGGCGCTTTTGGCTTCCGGGTCCCCGTTTCCCATGGCCACCCCGACCCCGGCCCAGCGCAGCATGCGGGCGTCGTTGGGCCCGTCGCCAAAGACCATGATGTTCTCCCGGGAAAAGCCATAATGGGAGGCTGTGGCGGCGATACCCACTTCTTTGCCGCCGCCCATGGGGATCACGTCCAGAATGTCCCCGCCGGAGGTGGTGACCTCCACATGCAGGTGTGAGAGCAGCGGAGCGGCTTCTTCCAGCGGCATGTAGAGACTGGCCTGGAGAACTGGGTGCTTGTCCAGCCGGGCAGGGTCATAGAAGGGAGGGAAGGGGACGTTCATCCACTGAAAATGCGCCCTTACGTCAGGCAGATCCGTCAGGGGAAAGGCTTCCTTTTCTTCCAGAACAAAGGCGGGCAGGTTTCTGCTATGTACGATGGACACAAGCTCACGGACGTCTTCCGGGTCGTGAGGCATGCAGTGCAGCACATTCCCTTCCCGGTCAATGACCAGCTGGCCGTTGAAGGTGACAAAGCCGTCAAAGGGAAAGTATTGATCCAGCATATCCAGCATACTGGGGGCGCGGCCCGTGGCAACAAACAGCTTGATCCCTTTTTTTCGCATGGCGAAAAGGGAAGCGGCCGTGGAAGCGGGGAAGACGCTTTTCTCTCCGCTGTGGTCCAGCAAGGTCCCGTCAATGTCGAAAAATACAGCCTTTATCATAAAAACATTTCTCCATATACAATGCCGCGGATTTTTTGATCTGCGGAATTTACGTCTGGAATGCCGTCAGCAGCTCTCTGTCTATCCCAAATTTCGCGGCGCAGTCCTGCAGCCCTTCCAGAATTTCTTCCCGGGAATAGCCGCAGAGCTCCAGCCGCGCATCGGAAAACTCGCTGAGGTATTCGTAGAATCCCAGCGCCAGGGAAAGCTCATGGATATCTGAAAAATCCAGTTCCTCAAAAAGCCTGTTTTCGGCCAAGTTGATTTCTCCCCGGTCAGCAAGCTCCTTGAGCTGCTGTGAAAGCCCGCCGCCGTCTCCGAAACGCACTTCCACGCGCAGTTCCGGCGCATAGGGGTTTTCTGTTTCCAGCCCTGCCAGACGGGCCAGCATGCGGCCCATGTCATGGATCATGCGCAGGATATAGTCTTCCGTTACCATTTAAAGTTCCTCCAGAGCAGGCGTTCCGAGGGCTTACAGGTTTTCCTCGTATTTTTTCACAATCAGATTGGCGCATTTATAGATATCGCCGCCGCCCAGAGTCAGGATCAGATCGCCGGGCCGGGCCTTCGACATGACGTAGTCCGCTATTTCCTCAAAGCTGCCAAACCATTTGCTGCCGGGCACCTTCGCCGCCAGGTCGCTGGTGTGGATATTATAGGTGTTCGTTTCACGCACGGCCAGAATTTCCGTCATGATCAGATGGTCCGGGATCGACAGGGCCTTGGCAAAGTCGTCCAGCAGATTGTAGGTGCGGGAATAAGTGTGGGGCTGAAAGACAGCCCATACCTGCCGGTAGCCCATTCGCATGGCGGAGGACAGCACGGCTGTCAGCTCTGTGGGGTGGTGGGCGAAATCATCGGCCACAGTGACGCCTCCGAATTTTCCCAGCACTTCAAACCGGCGATGCACGCCGGAGAATTTCCCCAGAGCCGCGCAGATAGGTTCTGCTTCCACGCCGATGGAGTGGGCGGCAGCCGCAGCGGCCACAGCATTGAGCATATTGTGTTCGCCGGGGACGATCAAATTGACCCGGCCCAGCTTTTCTCCCCTATACATGAGGGTGAAATCCTCGCAGGCGGTGTCTTCCTCGTTCATTTCCGCCGGGTAATAGTCGTTTGTCTCGCTGCGGCCGAAGGTGACGAGCTTTCGGTCTTCCAGCCCCTCCACGCTTTTCATGACCCGCTCATCGTCCCCGTTGACCACCAGCAGCTTCGAAGTCTGTTTGCCGAATTGGTGGAAGGACTTCACAATATTGTCCACCGTTTTAAAATAATCCAGATGGTCGGCGTCTATGTTCAGCATAACGGAAACCGCGGGATGAAGCTGCAAAAAGGTATCCACATATTCGCAGGCCTCGCAGACGATGATATCGCTTTTCCCAATCAGGCTGTTTCCGCTGATGAGGGGAAGCTTTCCGCCGATAATGGCACTGGGATCCCTGCCCGCCTCCATCAGGATCTGGGTGAGCATGCCGGTGGTAGTAGTCTTTCCGTGGGTGCCGGACACTGCGATAGGGCAGGCGAACTTTTCCGTCAACATCCCCAAGGCCACGGAGCGTTCCAGCACGGGAAGCCCTTTTTCCCGGGCGGCGGCAAGCTCCGGATTGTCCTGCTTGCAGGCGGCGGTATAGACTACCGCCTCCGCGTCCCCGATATTTTCCGCCCTGTGGCCCATGAAGACGGGAATGCCGTAGGCGCGGATCCGTTCCAGCGTGTCAGATTCATTCATGTCGGATCCTGTGAGGACATAGCCCTTGTGGTGGAGGATTTCCGCCATGGGGCACATGCCGGAGCCGCCGATCCCCACGAAATGCAGCCTTTTTACACGGTCAAATATATTTTCCCTTGCGCTCATGTTAAAACCGTTCCTTTCCCGGGCCTGTCATGTCTTATGACAGACCGGCATTTTCGATATCTGCCGCTACCTATTATATTGCGAATCGCCCGCAAAATAAATACTTTCTTCAGAAAAAAACGAAATTTCCCCAAAAAACAGGCCGCTTGCCGTTTCACCGAATCCGGTTTAGCGCCATAGAATGAAATAAGTCCGGGCAGGGAAGCTCTTTTGCCCGGAGGATCTGCTGAAATGATTTTGCGCCTGAAAGGTTTGATGTATAGATGCCATCGAACAACGCGTTTGGAATATTGGGCGGCGACCAGCGGCAGCTGTATCTTGCCCGCTCCATTGCCGCGGACGGTTATCCCGTGTATATCAGCTGTCTGGAGGAGGGAGAAGGGGCGGAAAAGCTGCCCTCTGTGGAGCTGGAAGAGCTTCCGTCAAGGTGTTCTACAGTGATTCTGCCCCTTCCTGCCACCAGAGACGGAAAGTATTTGAATACAGCCCTTTCCTGGAAAAAAGTTCCGCTGGACGATCGTTTCGCCGCTCTGTTCTTGACAAAGACTGTCTATGGCGGAATGATGGAAAAGCTGTTTGAGAGCTCCGAGGTATGGGAAAGCGTAACAGCTTATGACTATTATGCCCGGGAAGAACTGATGGTGGGCAACGCTTTCCTGACGGCGGAGGGCGCCGTGGGCGTGGCGATCCAGGAGTATGAAGGGGCTTTAAACGGCTCCAGATGCCTTGTGACGGGATTTGGGAGGATCGGGAAGGCCCTGTGCCTGGCGCTGCGGGGACTGGGCGCCCAGGTGGATTGCTGTGCCCGGAAATCCCAGGACTTAACGGCGATCCGGGCGCTGGGCTGCCGTCCGCTGCAATACAGGGAGATCAGAGAAGCCTACGACGTGGTGTTCAATACCGTTCCCGCCAGGGTGCTTACGGCCCAGCCCCTTTCCCGGCAGCGTCCCGGCACGCTGATCTTGGAGCTTGCCTCCCGGCCCGGCGGCGTTGATCTGGAAGCGGCGCGGCGGCTTGGATTGCGGGTGAAAGACGTCCCCTCCATTCCCGGCAGAATGTCGCCCAAAACCTCGGGAGAGCTGATCAAGGAGACCGTGTACAATATGATGGAGGAGAACTGAAAGGCGACATGAAGAAAGGATTGATTTCCATGAACACTGTGGGTTTTGCCATGTGCGGCTCCTTCTGCACCATGACGAGAGCGATGGAGCAGATGGAAAAGCTCAGCGGGAGCTATCGCATTCTGCCGGTGATGTCCCAGAATGTTTTTGAAACGGACACCCGGTTTGGCAGGGCAGAGGATTTTATCACCAGAGCGGAACAGATATCGGGGCAGAGGGTCCTGCACACTATCGTAGAGGCCGAGCCCATAGGCCCGAAGGGGCTTGCGGATGTGATGGTGGTGTGCCCCTGCACGGGGAACACCCTGTCAAAGATCGCGGGGGGCATTACGGACACCTCCGTCACCATGGCGGTAAAATCCTCCCTGCGCATTGGGATCCCCGTGGTGCTGTGCGTGGCCAGCAACGATTCTCTGGGGGCCTCCGGCCCCAATATCGCCCGTTTGATGAACACAAAAAACGTGTTTTTTGTCCCCATGAGTCAGGACGACCCGGTAAAAAAGCCGTTTTCGCTGGTGGCGGATTTTTCCCTGCTGCAAGAATGCGTGGAAGCGGCGCTGGAAAAGCGGCAGGTCCAGCCGGTTTTTCGGTGAGCGCTTCAAAACTGCGATACGTTTTCCGCCTGAAGGTCCGGAAGCCTTTCCGGTACGGTTCAGGCGGAAAACTTTTGTTTACAAATCCGCCGGTTTGATTTATGATAGAAGCCGTGGAAAAAACAGAAGAAGGTGAAAGCATGCAGTATTGCGCCAAATGCCGTGCCATCTGCCAGGATTCCGACCTGCGGTGCCCTTCCTGCAAAAGCCAGAAGCTGCGTCCTGCCGCCGACGGCGATATGGTTCTGCTGCACAGGGCGGATCAGTACACGGCGGGAAAGCTTCAGGAGCGGTTTGAGGCCGCCGGCATTCTCTGCGAGGCAGAGCCCTTTGGAAAGGGCCGGGTATCTTATCTCTATGATGGCGAGGTCATGCCCACGGACAAAAACATATATGTGCGTTTTTCTGATCTGGACGCCGCCCGGGAGATCTCCGCCGGGATCCAGGCAGAGCTGGAACGGGAGCAGTCGGCGGAGGACGGGGAATTTGAGGACATGCCCCGAAAAAAGCGCATTTTCGTGCAGAGTGTGTCCGTCATCGCCTTTTTGCTGCTGGTAATGGCCGCAGTGTTTGGCGCAGACGCGCTGGCAAACTGGCTCAAGGGCCTGCTTGGAATGTAAAACCGGCGGACGGGACACGGGCTTTCCCGGCGCTCTGTCCGCTGAGAATAAACAAATATCCTGCTTTCAGGCAGGAGGAAAGGGAGAAACCATGAGAGACTATAAACCGGATACGCTGTGTATCCACGCGGGCTATAAGCCCGGAAACGGGGAGCCCAGAGTGGCCCCCATCGTACAAAGCACCACCTACGTCTATGAAAGCTCCAAAGAGATGGGGGACCTGTTCGACCTGCAGAAGGACGGCTTCTTTTACACCCGTATCGGCAATCCCACCAACGATGTGGTGGAGAAGAAGATCGCCGCACTGGAGGGCGGCGTAGGCGCGCTGCTCACCGCTTCGGGCCAAGCCGCTTCGCTGATGTCCGTGCTGAATATCTGCACCGCCGGAGACCATGTGGTCAGTTCCAGCGCCATCTATGGCGGCACCTTCAACCTGTTTTACAAGACCATTAAGGAGATGGGGATAGAGACCACCTTCGTTTCTCCCACCAGCACCCGGGAGGAGATCGAGGCCGCCATGCGGGAGAACACTCGCTGTGTATTTGCCGAGACCCTGGCGAACCCCTCTCTTGCGGTGGCGGATCTGGAGAGCTTTGCAGCTGCGGCCCACGCCCACGGCGTGCCGCTGATCGTAGACAATACCTTTCCCACGCCTATGAACTGCCGTCCCTTCGATTTCGGCGCGGACATTGTAGTCCACTCCACCACCAAGTATATGGACGGGCATGCGGTGCAGGTGGGCGGCGTGATCGTGGATTCCGGGCATTTTGACTGGGATAACGGGAAATTCCCGGCCCTGACCACTCCGGACGAATCCTACCACGGCGTGATCTACACAAAGCAGTTCGGCCCGGCGGCGTATATTGCCAAAGCCCGCTGCCATCTGATGCGGGATATGGGCGCTCAGGCTGCGCCCATGAACGCGTTTTTGCTGAACCTGGGCCTGGAGACCCTGGCTCTGCGCATGGAGCGCCACTGCAAAAATGCCCAGGCTGTGGCGGAGTATCTGGAAGCCCACCCCGACGTGGCATGGGTCAATTTCCCGGGGCTCAAGAGCAGTCCCGATTACGAGCTTGCCAAGAAATATATGCCCCACGGCACCTGCGGCGTGGTGTCTTTCGGACTTAAGGGCGGCAGGGAAGCGGCTGTAAAATTCATGGACAGCCTGGAAATGGCCTCTGTGGTGACCCATGTGGCCGATCTGCGCACCTGCGTGCTGCACCCTGCCAGCACTACCCACCGGCAGATGAATGACGAGCAGTTGAAGGAAGCCGGCGTTCCGGCCGACCTGCTCCGGCTTTCCGTGGGCATTGAAAACATCGAGGACATCAAAGCGGACCTGGAACAGGCGATTCTGCGCAGCCGCTGAGCCTTGGCGCTTCAAAATAAAAACAACTGGGAGAGTGCGCGTATGCAGGCAGTGGAAAAATGGGGCGTGTTTGAGGTCTCGGCCCGGGGCCGCACAGACGGGAACCCCTTTACAGACTATACGGTCAGAGCCGTGTTTCGCGGGAAAAACGAAACGGTGGAGACCGACGGCTTTTACGATGGGGACGGGATCTACAAGGTGCGCTTTATGCCTTCTTTCGAGGGAGAGTATACCTACGAGGTCAGCGGCAGCTTTTCGGAAACGGCATTGACCGGCGCTTTTCTGGCCGCAGCCCCCTCGGAAGGGAACCACGGCCCCGTGCGGGTGGCGAATACTTACCACTTTGCCTATGAGGACGGCACACCCTATTATTCTGTGGGCACCACCTGCTACGCCTGGGCGCACCAGCCAGAGGAAATCCGGCAGAAGACGCTGGAAGAGCTTTCCAAAGGGTACTTTAACAAAATGCGCTTCTGTGTGTTTCCAAAGCACTATATCCACAATTTCAGGGATCCGGAAACCTTTCCTTACGAGGGCACGCCGGTGGATAATTCCGGTCTGTCGGAGGAGACTTTCACCTACGAGGTGGATTTTTCAGGGAACCATTGGGATTTCGCCCGTTTTAACCCAAAGCATTTCCAAAGGCTGGAAGCCTGCATCGAAGACCTTCAAAGGCTGGGGATAGAAGCGGATATCATCGTGATGCACCCCTATGACAGATGGGGCTTTTCCCAGATGACACGGGAGCAGGACGATCTGTACTGGCGGTATGTGATCGCCCGGTTTTCCGCCTACCGGAACGTGTGGTGGAGCCTTGCCAACGAATACGACCTGATGCGGGCCAAGACGCTGGAGGACTGGGAGCATTACGCCGCGCTGCTCTGCGAAAAGGACCCTTACCGGCATCTGCGCTCCATTCACAACTGCATTGCTTTTTATGATCATACGCGCCCCTGGATCACCCACTGCAGCATGCAGCGGCAGGATCTGTACCGGCATGTGGAATTCACGGAGGATTACCGTACCCGCTATGGCAAGCCCGTCGTATGGGACGAAATAGCCTATGAAGGGAACATCGATATGGGCTGGGGCAACATTTCCGGTGAGGAACTGACCAGGCGCTTCTGGGAGGCCTCCCTTCGGGGCGGCTACGCGGGTCACGGCGAAACCTTCCTGCACCCGGACGATGTCCTATGGTGGAGCCACGGCGGGGAGTTGCACGGCGAAAGCCCAGCCCGGATCCGGTTCCTGCTTTCGATCCTGCGGGAGACTCCCGGACACGGCCTGAGGCAGGGCCCGGGCGCCTTTGACGAGACGGTGGGCATACCGGACGGCCCAGTGCCGGAAGGTTATGAGATCCACTATTACGGTTTCGGCCGCCCCTCTTTCCGGGATTTCCGCAGGGAGGACGGGGCAAAGTATCAGGTGGAGGTCATCGACACCTGGAACATGACGGTGACGGACGCGGGAGTGCGCAGCGGCAAATTCCGCATACCCCTTCCGGGACGTGAGTATATGGCCATACGGCTGAAAAGGGTATAAGAGGATCCGGCAGGCTCTGCCTGCCGGATTTTTTACGCAAAACTGGCGCTTTTTCAAAAAACGGGTCCGTCAGTTCTCCGGTATTTCCGAGGTCGGCTCCAGGACAGGGCCTGTACCGGGAGCGCGCTGCACCTGAGGGAATTGGACGGTGACGACGAACAGATCCCCGTCTGTGTGGACGGCGAACTGTCCGCCGCAGGCCTCTGTAAAGCTTTTCGCAATAGAAAGCCCCAGGCCGCTGCCCTCTGTGGTGCGGTTCTGGTCCCCGCGGACAAACCGGGCGGTCAGGTCGCTGCCGTCCATGGTGATCTCGTTTCTGGCAATGTTCCGAATGCTTACAAGAGCGAGACCGTTTTGCACTGAAAGGTTTACATAAGCTCTGGAACCCTCCAAAGAATACTGGGCGCAGTTGCGGATCAGGTTCTGGAACACTCTGTATAACCGCTGGCCGTCGGCATGGATCAAGATAGGTGTATCCGGAATGTCCACCCGCCATGTGAGCTGAGAATTCCGCAGGATCTCATCCATTTCGGCAAAGGTCTGCTGAAGCAGCTTGCCCACGTCCAGGTCTTCCAGGTCCAGACTGATATTTCCGGTAGCCGCTTTGGATATTTCAAATACGTCCTGCACCATATGGTTCAACCGGTCTGCCTTCTGGGAGATCGTGTTTACATAATCCATAACGTGAGGCGGTAGATCCGGCTCCTTTTTCAGAAGTTCCACATAGCTGATGATAGAGGTCAGGGGCGTTTTAAGATCGTGGGACACATTGGTGATAAGCTCTACCTTGGTGCGGTCCGCCTTGATCCCTTCTTCGACGGTCCTCTGAATGCCGGTGCGGATCATGTTCAGCTGCATGGCGCAGTCGTAGAGGTTCGAGGCAGGGGAAACGTGATTGACCGCGTCCAGGTTGCCTCCGTACATTTCGGCAATCTGGGCCATGAGCACGTTCCAGTCCCGCAGATCCTGCTTCAGGGCCAGCACATACCAGAGGATCGTGCCTCCCACGCCAACCGTTGCAAAAATTGCTGTGGCAAGGTAAAAGAAAACCGGGAAACGATGGAATCGGTTTATCCACAGACAGGTCGCGCCGGCAAGCGCAACGATCCCCAGGATCACGCCCAGGCAGGAATACACCCGGCGCAGGCTGCGCTGCTGGAAAGTGCTCATTTCCCTGTACCCGTTCAGAGATATTAAAATGGAATGAACGATGTTGTGCCGGAAAAAGGTCCGGTTGTGCCCCACGTCCAGACACAGGAAATACAGCAGCAGCACAACGGTGCAGAGCGTGACCGCGCCAGGCAGCAGAAAATTGCTGTCGATAAGCAGGCCGAGGGCCAGAAGCAGCACGATCAAAAGCAGCTTTATTTCCACCCACACTCTGGAAAGCATGCGGGCGATGCCGGCCTCAAATTTCCGGCGGTCCTTTCGGAACAGGAAAACCGGAAGGATCACTGCTACGATCAAAACGAGAATGCTGACAAGCTGCACGGCAAAGCCGTATACCAGCTGCTCCTGCTGCTGGGAAAGGGTGGAGGAGCCGCCCAGCTCTGCGCCTTCCGGGGAAGCGGCGGAGAGCCTTTGGAACAGCCCGGCGATCTGGCTTTGCAGGTCGGCGTCGACAGCCACGGTCACAAGGGCCACGGCCCCCAGAGTGACGCCGCACAGCGTCAGCACAAGGCAGAGCCAGGAAACCACGCCCGCAAAGGTGCTAGTGTTTTTCGATTTTATAACCAATGCCCCACACCACCTTCAGATATTCCGGTTCGCTGGGATTGATCTCAATCTTTTCCCGGATGCGCCGGATATGCACCATGACCGTGTTTTCCGTGGAATACGCGGATTCGTTCCATATCTTGCTGTAAATTTCCTCGGCGGGGAAAATACGGCCCGGGTTCCGCATCAGAAGCTCTACGATCTTTGTTTCCGTGGCGGTGAGCTTTACCGGCTCGCCGTCGGCGTAAAGCACGTGCTCGTCCAGATTGAAGGTGAGCCTGCCGTTTACGATGGTGTTACCGGAGCCGGAATTGATGTCCCCCAGGCTGGTGTACCGGCGAAGCTGGGATTTTACCCGGGCTGTCAGCTCCATGGGGTTGAAGGGCTTTGTCACATAATCGTCGGCGCCCATGGAAAGGCCGATGACCTTGTCGCTGTTTTCGCTTTTGGCGGAAAGCACGATGATGGGAAGGTTTTTCCGCTCCCGTATTTTCATGATGGCGGAAAGGCCGTCCATTTTGGGCATCATCACGTCGATGATGATGAGGTGGATATCCTTCGTCATGGCAAGGTCCAGGGCTTCCATGCCGTCATAGGCCCGAAAGACGGTGTAACCCTCGCTTTCCAGATTCAGAGCAATGGCGCGGACGATCTCCCGGTCGTCGTCCACCACCAGTATGTTTTTGTTTTCCATGCCGTCCATACTGCAACCCCTTTGTGTTTTGCTGATTTCAGGATACGGGAATTTCCTTAAAAGTCTGAAAGAAAATCCTTACGAAAATCATACAGTATTTTTTTCCGGAAAGCAATCGGAAATGTGATATCCCGGAGAAAAGCCGCATAGATTTGAAACAGTACGCGGAAAAGGAGAGGGAGCATGAAGGAGTTTCTCAGGCTTTTGAAAAAACGGCGGGGCGTGCTGATTTCCACCCTTGCCATCGTGGCTGTGTGCGGGATCGTGACCCTGACGGCATCCGGAAGAGGCGGCGCGCTGTTTACCTCCACGGAGATCACCAACTGGGGCCTGAGCTTTCAGGAGGAAGGGAAACCGCCGGTGGCCAACGCCTCCCAGGAATACCTCGAGGGTTTTGACGCCCTGTACTGCGCGCCCACATCGGAAAAGACCCTGTATATCACTTTCGACGCGGGATTTGAGAACGGAAACACCGAAAAGATACTGGACGCGCTGAAAAAGCACAACGTTAAAGCCACATTTTTTCTGGTGGGAAATTATCTGGAGACCCAGCCAGAGCTGGTGAAGCGCATGGTGGCGGAGGGCCACACCGTGGGAAACCACACCTACAGCCACCCGGATATGTCCGCCATCGCGGACGAAGCCAGCTTTCGAAACGAGCTGGAAAAAAATGCCGCGCTCTACCGGGAGGTCACCGGAGAGGAAATGCCGAAGCTGTACAGGCCGCCCCAGGGGAAATTCTGCGAGAGCAACCTGAAAATGGCCCAGAAGCTGGGATATCATACGATTTTTTGGAGCCTGGCCTATGTGGACTGGTACGAAAACAATCAGCCCACCAGAGAAGAGGCATTTTCAAAGCTCATACCCCGGGCCCACCCCGGCGCGGTGGTGCTGCTGCACAGCACTTCCAAAACAAACGGCGAGATCCTGGACGAACTGCTGACAAAGTGGGAGGAGGCGGGTTATACCTTCGGCGATCTGTCACAGCTTGTCTAAAGCGGCGCGGGGTGGAAAAGAAACGGCGCCGAAAGAATATTGAAAGAATAAATTCAAAGTATAATTCCCGGAGAGAAATATGTCTCCGGGAATTTTTTGTACAATGACTGCGTTAACCCAAATCAGGGAATTTTTTGAGAAGTGTAAAAGGAAATGAAGCCTATGGAAGGAATCGTACAGGCGCTTGTAAACTTTTTCAGCAGCACCATTCCTGCGGAGCTCACGGTGTTTTTGCTGTCTTTGATGCCCATTATCGAGCTGCGGGGAGGCATTCTGGCGGCAAAGCTGCTGCATCTGGAGCTGTGGCCCGCGTTTTTTATCTGCTTTGTGGGGACCATTCTGCCCACGCCCTTCATTCTGCTTTTTATCAACAAGATATTTGACTGGATGCGCAACACCCGCTTCGTCAAACTGGTGGACCGTCTGGAAGCCAAGGGTAGGAGCAAATTTGACAAGATCAACCGCTATAAGACCCTGGGGCTTCTGATCTTCGTGGCGGTTCCCCTGCCCGGCACCGGGGCTTGGACGGGGTCGCTGGCAGCAGCGCTGATGAAAATGGATTTTAGATCCGCCATGATCTCCGTCATAGGCGGCACGCTGGTGGCGGATATCATCATGTGTGTTTTGTCTTACGGCGTGCTGGGGCTGGTGATTTGAGATGAAGCGGGTTCAAATTGCTGTAGTGGGGGCGGGCGCCTCCGGGCTGATGGCGGCTGAGAAGGCCGCCCGCTGCCTGCGGGAGCAGGGAAAGTCGGGCACGGTGATTTTACTGGAGGGAAACCCCCGCCCGGGCAAAAAGCTTTTGGCCACAGGAAATGGGCGGTGCAATCTGACAAACCTTCACATTTCCCCGGAGCATTATCATGGCGATGTGGCGGCGGCGGAGGCAGTGCTGGCTCTATGGCCCGCCGGGCAAATCATGGAGGAATTTGGAAACCTGGGCCTGATCTGTACCAGTGACGGAGAAGGCAGGGTGTATCCCAACAGTCTGCAGGCCGCAGCGGTGCTGCAGGCTTTGTGGAGCGCCTGCGAAGAAGCCGGGGTGGAAACGGCCTGGGGCTTTGAGGTGAGTTCCGTCACTCCGGAAGCAGGCGGATTCTCGCTGCACTCCAAAAATGGGGAAGCCCTGTTTGCAGAAAAGTGTATTATGGCCTGCGGCGGCATGGCGTCTCCCAAGCATTCCTGCGGAGAAAAGGGCTACGGGCTGGTAAGATCTCTGGGACATACCGTAACAGAGCTTTCCCCGGCTCTGGTCCCTCTGAAAACCTCCTCTAAGCTGTGCCGCTCCTTAAAGGGAAATCGTTGTAAGGCGAAGGCTTCCTTGTATCGGAATGGAGAAAAGCTCGGGGAAGAGCAGGGCGAGGTGTTGTTCGGAGACGGCCAGCTTTCCGGTATCTGCATTTTTAATCTTTCTTCCCGGCTGGGGAAGGAAAGCGAAAATGCGGAAATCCGGCTGGATTTGCTGAGCAGGTTTTCTGTGCAGGGGATCACCTCATATTTGAAGCAGCTGAGAAAGAACCGTCCGGCGTTGCCTGCCGGGGAGCTGTTTTCCGGGGCGCTGAACCTTCGGATCGGGCAGGAGCTGGTAAAGGGTTTGGGGTTTTCTCGGGAAATGCCCATTGGGGAGCTGTCAGCTCAGCAGCTGAAATGCGCGGCGGAAGCGGCAAAGGAGCTGCGCTTCCCCATTATCGGCTGCGGCCCTTGGGAAAGCGCCCAGGTGACGGCGGGCGGGGTGCCGCTCAGCGAAATAGAGCTTCCCTTCATGGAATCAAAGAAGCGCCCCGGTCTGTACCTGACCGGAGAGCTGCTCAATTTGCACGGCGACTGCGGCGGCTATAACCTGCATTGGGCCTGGGCCACCGGTATGGCGGCAGGGCAGAGCGCCGGGGAAAGCTGTATGGGACGTTAACAGCCGGAGGGAGAAAAATGCTGAAAATATCAGGCCTTGTCATGCCTCTCGATTTTTCCGGGGACGACCTGAAGCGGGCGGCGGCGAAAAAGCTTGGAGTCCCGGAAACGGCCTTGTCAGAGATGCGGCTGGTAAAGAAATCCGTAGACGCCAGAAAAAAAGATAAAGTCCATTTTGTCTGCGCGGTAGAGGCGGCAGTGGACGGCGGCGAAAGGCGCATTCTTTCCCGCGCCAGGGACGGCAGCGTTCAGAAGGCCGTCCCGTACCGCTATATCCTGCCTGAAGTGAAGCCCCTGCCTCAACGTCCGGCGGTGATCGGTCTCGGCCCTGCCGGACTGTTTGCCGCCCTGATCCTGGCTCAGTGCGGGCAGCAGCCCATTGTGCTGGAACGGGGACTGCCCGTGGAGGAACGGCAGAAGTCTGTGGAGCGTTTTTGGAAGGAAGGAAAGCTGGATCCGGAATCTAACGTGCAGTTTGGCGAAGGGGGCGCGGGAGCTTTTTCCGACGGAAAGCTGACCACCGGCACGGGGAATCCCCGCATTCGGAAGGTGCTGGAAGAGCTGGTAAAGGCCGGCGCGCCCAAAGAAATTCTGTATGAGGCAAAGCCTCATATCGGCACGGACCGTCTGCCGGACGTTGTGAAGACGATCCGGGAACAAATCATTTCTCTGGGCGGCGAAGTGCGCTTTTCCACGAAGGTGGCGGATGTTCGGGTGGAAGCCGGAAGCCTGCGGGGGCTGACGGTCCGGACAAGCGGCGGGGGAGAGATGTTCCTTCCCTGCGATAAAGCGATTTTGGCAGTGGGACACAGCGCCAGAGATGTTTTTGAAAAGCTGTGGCGGCTTGGGCTGCCGCTGGAACCCAAGGCATTTTCCGTGGGCGCGCGCATTGAGCACCCGGCCCAATGGATCGACAGGGCGCAGTACGGCAGCTTTGCCGGACACCCGGCGCTGGGGGCGGCGGATTACAAGCTTTCCTGTCATCTTCCAAACGGCCGGGGCGTATACACCTTCTGCATGTGCCCCGGCGGCACGGTGACGGGCGCGGCTTCCGAGCCAGGCGGCGTCGTCACCAATGGTATGAGCCGGTGGGCGCGGGACGGCGAAAACAGCAACGCGGCTCTGCTGGTGGGCGTTACCCCCGCAGATTACGGAAGCGATCGCCCCCTGTCCGGGGTGGAGTTTCAGCGGCGCATGGAGCAGGCGGCTTTCAGGCTTGGAGGCGGCAGCTACAGCGCGCCTGCCCAGCGGGTGGCGGATCTTCTGGAGCATATGCCCTCCAAGACCTTCGGCTCGGTAAGCCCCACTTATGAGCCGGGCGTGGTTCCCGCCTCGCTGGAGGAATGCCTGCCCCATTTTGTAACGGAGGCCATGACCCAGGCCCTGCCCCTGCTTGGAAAGCAGCTGCGCGGCTTTGACTGCGGCGACGCGGTGCTGACTGCGCCGGAGACCCGCAGCTCGTCTCCCGTGCGGATCCTGCGGGACAAAGGGCTTCAGTCCCCGTTGGCGGCGGGCCTGTACCCTTGTGGCGAAGGAGCCGGTTATGCCGGCGGCATCGTTTCCGCCGCCGTGGACGGGATCCGGTGCGCGGAGATGCTTCTTCAGGGAAAATGAACGCAGTAAGAAAGCCGGGACGGTTTATACCGCCCGGCCTTTTCGTTATTGCTGTGCGCAAGCTCTCATGCGTGGATCTGCCCCATCAGGTACCGGCCTGTGGCGTGGAGCAGGCCCAGCGCCTCCCGGTGGAGAGGACGGGGGAATTTTTTCAGGAAGTTGTCGGCTTCAAAGGTGAAGTCGCCCTGGTAGCCGATATCCGAAAGGGCGGCGGTCAGAGCGGAAAAATCGATCTTCTCTGTAAAGGGCATGGTATGGCTGTCTACCCGAAGGTCGTTGTCGTGTATATGGAGCGCCTGTAACCGCTTGGGCCCCATGGTGCGGATATAAGAGCCCAGGTCTTCGTCTGTCAGGGCGGTGTGGCCCACGTCAAGACAGCCTACGATCCAGGGGCTGTCGATGCTGTCAAGATAGTCGCAGAATTCCCCGGGACGGGAGCAGACGCTGTCAATGATGCGCCCTCCGGCTTCCCGGTTGTGCTGCCACATGTTTTCACAGGCCACCCGAATGCCGAACTCCTCGCAGTAAGGGATCAGGCGACCGTAAAATTCCACATTCATTTCTTTGAGCTCCGCCGCACAGGTGCGGTAGGGAAGATGGTGCATGGGGTGAACGACAATGATCTTCGCCCCCACAATGGCGGCGGCTTCCATGGACCGCACGATGGACTGGAACCGGCGCTGGTCCCGCTTTTTATCTCCGACGCTGGAAGCGAAGGGTGCGTGGGCCTGATTGCACACAATGCCGCAGTCCTCTGCCATTGTGCGGAGCTTTTTCGCATACTGCCGGAAACCCGGCGCGTTCATCTCGCAGCCGGGCCAATCGAAGATGGGAAACAGGCTCAGATCAAAGGCGTCAAAGCCTGCCTCCGCCAGTATTCGTATGGCGCTTTCCTCCCCGTAGGTCTTGCCAAGAAAGTCGGTCTGTGTGGATAACAGCATGAAGATATCCCCCTTTTTCATTGCTCACAGTATAGGCGGGTTTTCCAGGAAAGTCAAGGATGTTCCGGGCGGCGGTTTTACCCTGTTCAAAGAACCGAAACAAACGGCGCATTTTTCCCCCTGTGATTCTTGCGTTTTTTTTCGAAGAATGATAAAATGAAATTCTATTTGAACAAACGGACGCAGAGAGGGGGAAACCGACTGTGGAACTGAAGCTGTGGGAGGTCGCGCCGCTGGACAGGGACTTGGCTGCCCAGCTTGCGGAGCGCTGCTCTGTTCCCTTCTTTCTCGCCATGCTTTTGGAGATCCGAGGCTTTCGCTCCGAGGAACAGGTGAAAGCTGTTCTGGGAAGCGGAACGCCGCTTTCCGATCCCTATCTCATGAAGGATATGGAAAAAGCCGCGGCCCGCATCCGCCGGGCCATTGACAATTTTGAAAAGATCGCCGTGTACGGGGATTATGACGCGGACGGCGTCACCGCCACCGCCATGCTCTTTTCCTACCTGGAAACTGTAGGAGCGGACGTGATGTATTATATTCCCCAGCGGGAAGGGGAAGGCTACGGTATGAACCGGGGGGCGGTGGAGGCCCTGCACGCCCAGGGCGTGAGCCTGATCGTCACGGTAGATAACGGCATTTCCTCCGGGGAAGAGGCGGCCCTGGCGAGAGAGCTCGGCATGGACGTTGTGGTGACGGACCACCACCGGCCCCAGGAAAAGCTGCCGGAGGCCGCGGCGGTGGTAGACGCCTATCGGGCCGATGACGAAAGCCCTTTTAAAGACCTTTCCGGCGCGGGCGTGGTCCTGAAGCTGCTGGTGGCTCTGGAGGACGGCGATGCTGACGGAATTTTGGAGGAATACAGCGACCTTGCCGCCATGGGAACGGTGGGCGATGTGGTGCCCCTCGTGGAGGAAAACCGGCTCATTGTCCGGGAAGGGCTTCGCGCCATGGCCCGGGGAGGCCGGCTGGGCGTCAGCGCCCTGCTGGACCGATGCTCCGCCGCAGGGGGCCTTTCCGCCGGGGTCATGGCTTTTACGGTGATCCCCCGGCTGAACGCCACGGGCCGTATGGGTTCGCCGGAACGGGCCGTGCGGCTGCTCTGCTGTGAATATGAGGAAGAGGCCCAGGCACTGGCGGAGGAAATTTGCCAGGACAACGACCGCCGCCGCCAGGTAGAGGCGAAAATCACGGCCGAGGCCATGGAACGCATCGAAAACGACCCCTCGCTTTTGTACAGCCGGGTCATCGTGGTCAGCGGGAAGGGCTGGCACCATGGGGTGATCGGCATTGCCGCTGCCCGCATCACGGAACGCTTTGGAAAGCCTTGCTTTGTAGTCTCCGAGGACGGGGAGCTGGCCAAGGGGAGTGGGCGCAGTGTGGAGGGCTTTTCCCTGTTTGAGGCGGTCTCCGCCTGTTCCGGTGTTCTGGAACGGTTCGGCGGGCACCCCATGGCGGCGGGTGTAACGCTGAAGGCGGGAAATATCGGTGCTTTCCGGGAGGAGATCAACCGGTATGCCCTGTCCGCTTGTCCGGAAATGCCCGCGCCGGTGCTGCATATTGACTGCAGACTGAATCCTGCTTCCCTCAATGCCTCTATGCCCAGGGACCTGCACCGGCTGGAGCCCTTTGGCAGCGGGAATCCCCAGCCGCTGTTCGGCCTTTTCGGCATGGAGCTGCGGGAGATCGTCCCTGTGGGCGGAGGCGGCCATCTGCGGCTGGTGTGCCAGAAGCACGGCGCTTTTGTGAACTGTATGCGCTTCGGTGTAAAGCTGGAGGACTTTCCATTTTCCATTGGGGACCGGCTGGACCTGGCGGTCACACTGGAGCTCCGGGAATACCGGGGAGAGGAGCGGCTTTCCGTAACGGCTCGGGAGATACGCCTTGCCGGGCTGAACGACACGGAAAATCTCCACTCCTACCGGGTATATGAGAAATTCCGCCGCAAAGAGTTACTGTCCCCGGAGGAAAAGGACAAAATATCCCCCTCCCGTGACGATCTGGCCGCGCTCTACAGGCTTTTCGCCTCCTTCCGGGGGGCTCCTTTCGGAATGCAGCGCGTTTTGGGGACCCTTGGGAACAGAGACTTTACACTGGGAAAGCTGCTGCTGTGTTTCGACATTTTAGAGGAACGGCAGCTGGCGCAGTGTGGCCCAAGAAAAGAGATCATGACCGTACTGCTGCAAAAGACAACGGGAAAGGTAGATCTGTTCGCGTCACAGGTATTTTCAGAGCTTCAGGCTCTTACGGAAAAATGAGGAACAGGAGGGATTTGAATGAAGCTGGTGATGCAGATCAGCACCTATGAGGAGCTGAAAACGCTCATTGCGGAAAGCGGCAAGGAATACGATGAGGAACGGATCAATCGGGCTTACCGTTTGGCGGAGGAAAAGCACCGGGATCAGAAGCGCCGCTCCGGCGAGCCCTACATCATTCACCCTCTGTCGGTGGCCGCCATTCTGGTGGGGCTCGGCATGGATACGGAATCCGTCATGGCCGGCCTTCTCCACGACGTGGTGGAGGATACGGACTGTACGGTAGAGCAGATTTCCCGGGAATTCGGGAAGGAAGAAGCGCTGCTGGTTGACGGCGTTACAAAGCTGGGCAAGATCCCCTTTTCCTCCCAGGAGGAGGAACAGGCGGAAAATCTTCGGAAAATGCTGATGGCTATGGCGGAGGATATCCGGGTCATCATCATCAAGTTTGCCGACCGCATGCACAATTTGAAGACTTTGGAATACGTTTCTCCCCAGAAGCAGCGGGACAAGGCCAGGGAATGCCTGGAGCTGTACGCCCCCATCGCGCACCGGCTGGGTATTCGCACCGTCAAGGAATTTATGGAGGACGTGTCCCTGCGGTATCTGGACCCTACGGCTTATCACGAGATCGAAGTGGACCTGGAGGCGCGCAGCAAAAGCGGCAAGCAGTTTATCGAGGATACAAAGGAACTGATACGCAGCCGCGTAGAGCTCTCTATTCCCAATGTGTATATCGAAGGCCGGGTCAAGAGCGTGTACGGCATTTACCGGAAAATGTTTATCCAGGGCAAGACCTTTGAGGAAATATACGATGTGTTCGCGGTCCGGGTGATCGTGGATACCATTGAGGACTGCTACAACGTGCTGGGCATCGTCCACGACATGTTCCAGCCTCTGCCGAACCGGTTCAAGGACTATATTTCCATGCCCAAGCCCAATATGTACCAGTCCTTGCACACCACTGTGCTCACCAAGGCCGGAGTGCCCTTCGAGGTGCAGATACGCACCTGGGAAATGCACCATACGGCGGAATACGGCATCGCGGCCCACTGGAAATATAAGCTGGGCATGTCCGCCAAAGAATCCGACAACCACACTTTGGACGAGCGGCTTTCCTGGATCCGCCAGATGTTGGAAAACCAGGAGGAAAGCGAAGACGTCACCGATCTGGTCCATTCCATCAAAAGCGATCTGATCCCCGAAGAGGTGTTCGTGTTTACTCCCAAGGGCGATGTGATCAATCTGCCCATGGGCTCCACCGTCATCGATTTCGCCTACGCCATTCACAGCGCGGTGGGAAACCGCATGATCGGCGCCAAGGTCGACAGGCGGATCGTGCCGCTGGACTATAAGGTGAAGACCGGCGAGATCATCGAGGTGCTTACCACCAAGGAAGCGGGGAAGGGCCCGAACCGGGACTGGCTGACCATGGTGCGCACCAGTGAGGCCAGAAACAAGATCAGGGCGTGGTTCAAAAAGGAAAAACGGGAAGACAACATCGTGGAGGGCAAAGCCGAGCTGGAGCGGGAATTCCGCCGCAGCGGCATCGTCATGATCCCCGGCTTGATGGACTATATGCTGGAAAGCGTGGGCAGACGGTATAACTGTGTGACCGCCGACGATTTTTACGCTGCCATTGGATACGGCGGCATTCAGCTGTGGAAGATCCTTCCCCGAGTCAAGGAAGAGTACGCCCGCCTGACAAAATCCGCGGGAGGGGAACCGCAGTTCCGCGCCGTCACGTCTCCGGAAGCCAAAGGAAAAGTGGCAAGCGGCGTGCTGGTGGACGGTATGGATAACTGCCTGATCAAATTCTCGCGCTGCTGCAATCCCCTGCCTGGAGACGACATCGTGGGCTTTATTACCCGGGGCTTCGGCGTATCCATTCACAAGCGTTCCTGTTCCAATGTGCCGGAAGATCTGAGTGCCTGCCCGGAGCCGGAGCGGTGGGTCAACGCTCATTGGGCGGGAGACGTCAAGGACGATTTTAAATCCACCCTGCATATCGTGGCGGTAGACCGGGGCGGGCTGCTGGCCGATGTGACCCAGCAGCTTTCCAACATGCACATCTTTATCCACGCGTTGAACTGCCGGCAGGAGCGCAACAGCGAAAACGCTTTTATCGCCGCTACCGTCTCCATCAACGGACTGCCCCAGCTGCAAAGCGTCATCGAACGTCTGATGAAGATCCCCGGTGTCATCTCCATCGACCGGTCATGATTTAAGGGCCGGGACCGGCGGCAAGCCGGACAAAATGAAACAAAACTGCCAGAAAAGAGGAAACCGTGTTCAGCGGTTTCCTATTTTGCGCTTTTTTTGAGAGTTTTCATTCCCGCGCAGCAGGAAAACCCGGGAAAACGCCGGATATCCGGAAGGGCTTTTCCGGCTGCGGCCCGCCTGCTCTTCGGGCCTCCTGCTCCGGTTCGCGCCTGGCAGGAACAGCACGGGAAGAAAGTCAGATAAATAACATCTAAAAAGTAATGAAAATTGTAAAAAATGTTAGTGATTCTTGATAAAATGACAGTATATCCCGGAAGGCTTCGGGCTTCCAGAGCCCGTTTACCTGACTTTTTCCGGCCTTTTGCGGAACTGGCTTCCTACCTGGCTTCCTGCCTTTCGACATGAAAGGTTTTCATAGGGATTCAAAAAATTTTTTAAAAGGATGTGTTTTTTGTGACAATTCGAGTAACGGTATGGAACGAATATCTCCATGAGGTGCAGTTCCCGGAAATCGCGGAGGTCTATCCCAAGGGTATCCATGGGTGTATTGCGGATTTTCTGAAGGACGCGGGAATGGAAACGCGCACCGCCACACTGAAGGAGCCGGAGCACGGCCTGACCCAGGCGGTGCTGGACTCCACCGACGTGCTGATTTGGTGGGGCCATATGGCCCACGGCGAGGTACAGGACGAGATTGTGGACCGGGTATACAGGCGTGTGCTGGACGGCATGGGGCTGATTGTGCTCCATTCGGGCCACGCCTCCAAGATTTTCCAGAAGGTCTGCGGCACCAACTCCGGTTATCTGAAATGGCGCGAGGACGGCGAAAAGGAAATTCTGTGGGTGGTGGATCCCAGTCATCCCATTGTGGACGGCCTGGACGAGAAAATCATTATCCCCCACGAGGAAATGTACGGCGAAAGATTCAACATTCCTCAGCCGGACGAACTGGTGTTTATCAGCTGGTTCGAGGGCGGCGAGGTTTTCCGCAGCGGCTGCTGCTATCACCGGGGCAAGGGAAAGGTATTCTATTTCCGGCCGGGCCACGAAGCATTCCCCGTTTACCATCAGCCGGAGATCCAGAAGGTCATCATCAACGCCGTCAAGTGGGCGGCGCCCATCCATTTCCCGGAGCTTACCTACGGCAATCTTCCTCCCATCATGGAGGTACATTCCCATATGGAGCACACCGTGCAGGGACTCCATGAAAAGAAGGAAATCTGACAGCGTTAAATCAATTTGAATGATGTGAAACGGAGGAATGACCAAGTGAAGTATAAAACCCTGGGGAAAAGCGGCGTAAAGGTTTCCGAGCTGATTCTGGGCTGCTGGGCCATGGGCGGCGACTATTTCGGCGCTACGGAGGACAAAAGCTCCCTGGAAGCGCTGGAGACCTCTTTCGAGCAGGGCGTCAACACCTTTGACACTGCCGAGCTTTACGGGCAGGGCCGCAGCGAGCGGGTGGTGGGCGAAGCCATCAAACGCCTTGGACGGGACAAGGTATCTGTCATTTCAAAGGTGTTTAAGCCGTCCATGTCCCACGACAAAATGATAAAGGCCTGTGAGGACAGCCTGTCCCGGCTTGGGACGGACTATCTCGATGTGTACTTTCTGCACTATCCGGTCCCCGAGGAAGAGGTTTCCATTGAGGAGCGCATGTCTACCCTGGCGGAACTGAAAAAAGCGGGGAAAATACGTGCCATCGGGCTTTCCAATTTCTCCCTGGAAGAGATGAAGGCCGCCATGCAGTATGGGCAGGTGGACGTGATTCAGCCCTGCTACAGCCTGCTGTGGCGGTACGATGAAGAGCTGCTGCGCTTCAGCCGGGAAAATCAGATTTCTGTGATTCCTTACAGCACCCTGGCGCAGGGGCTGTTGACCGGAAAATACAAAAAAGACGCGGTGTTTACCGATGGACGTGCCCATGCGGCGCTGTTCCAGCCGGAAAATTACAACCGCTGTCTGGAAGTGACCACCGTGCTGGCGCAGGTCAGCGCGAAATACGGCAAAACCCCGGCCCAGGGCGCCATTGCCTGGCTGCTGCAAACTCCCGGGATTACCGCCCCCATCGTGGGCGCGAAGAACGGGGTGCAGGCGGCGGAAAATGTCAAGTCTTCCGGGTGGGAGTTCAGCCGGGAGGATTATGAGACCATCGATGCCGCCAGCAGGGCTTTTACAGACAGCCTGCCGCAGTACACGCTGTTTTTCAACACAAATACCGCGGATTGACCGGGCCCTGTGGCTATTCCACGGATTTTAAAATTGCAAAGGAGCTGTTAAGGACTATGCCGTTAGCAAAGGTAAACGAAATTCTTCAGCACGCCACGGAAAACCATTACGGCGTGGCGGCGGTGAACGTGTTCAACTATGAGACCGTAAAGTGGGTGGCCGAGGCCGCGAACCGGGAAAAGATACCCGTTATCATTCAGCTCTATCCCGGCTTTGAAAAGTACATTGCTCTGAAGCATGTGGCGGCCTTCGCCAAGGACTTCGCGGAACAGTCCGATGTGCCCATTGGGGTACACCTGGACCATTCCGCCGGATATGACATCGCCATCGGCGGGGTAAAGGCGGGTTTTCCGTCCGTCATGGTGGACGGTTCTGCGCTGCCCTATGAGGAAAATGTGGAGCTTACAGCCGCCGTTGTGCGCACCGCGGCAGTCTTCGGCGTGGACGTGGAGGCCGAGCTTGGCCATGTGGGCTCCGGCGCCAACAAGGACGACATCGTCAACGCCGATCACTACACCAACGTGGAGCAGGCCGTGGAATTTGTGGAGCGGACAGGCTGCGGCTCGCTGGCGGTGGCGGTGGGCAACGCCCATGGCGCGTACATACAGACGCCCAATCTGGACTTTGAGCGCATCGCGGCCCTGCGCAGGGCAGTGTCTGTCCCGCTGGTGCTTCATGGCTGCTCCGATATCCCCCACGAGCAGCTTCAGGAAAGCGTGCGTCTGGGCATGAGCAAGTTCAACATCGCCACGGAATATTTCCGGGCCTGCTATAAAAGCCTGGCTGAGCACGCGGACAAGGAGGAAAAGAACGGCCAGATGGTCAACCTGATGATGGCCGCCTCTGAGGACGCCATCGACTTTGTGCGGGGAAAAATGCGGCTGCTCAATCCCAACGGGTTTACCCTGTAAGGAGGTGTGGCTTTGAAGCGGTTTGACATAGCGGGGTACGACATGCCCTGCGTGGACCTGGCCGTCAACGTGGACGTGTTTCCCAAGCCAAACGGCGGCACCGGCGTCAATGCCATGAGCTGGCAGGGAGGCGGAAAGGTGGCTTCCGGTATGGTAGCCGCCGCCCGCCTGGGCGCCAGGTGCGCCATGTTGGGCGCGGTGGGGGACGATGATTACGGCCAGTTCTGTATCAGAGATTTTGAGCGGCATGGAATCAATGTTTCCGGCATGAAGGTGCGGAAGGAAACGACCAACGGCCTTTCCATCGTCATCAGCGATCGGGAGACCAACGGCCGCAGCATTGTTTACCGGCGGGGGACGGCGCAGCCGCCGGAGCTGGAAGAGCTGGACGATGAAATCATAAAGGACTGCCAGTGGTTTTTCATTTCCCATGTGACCGAGGTTTCCATGGAGGCCGCCCGCAGGGCAAAGGCCGCGGGGGCAAAAATCATTGTGGACGCGGATTCCTATTCCTCGGAGATGATGGACTGCATTTCCATGATTGACGTTTTCATAGGGTCGGAGTTTTTCTATAACGTGCTGTTTCACGACAGCGATTACGAAACAAACTGTAAGAAAGTGTGCGAGATGGGGCCCTCTATCGCGGTGTTCACCCTGGGTGCCAGGGGCTGCGTGGGCTACAGCCCGGAGGAAGGGTATTTTCAGATGCCCTCCTTCGATGTTTCCGTGCAGGACACCGTAGGGGCCGGGGACGTTTTCCACGGCGCTTACGCAGTGGGCATGCTGCGGGGACTTTCCGCAAAGGAAGCCGCGCGGCTTGCCACGGGAGTTTCCTGTATCAAATGCACCCGCATCGGCGGCAGGGCCGGCATTCCGGACTGGGACACCGTACAGCGCTATTTGGAGACTGGGGAGATTGACTATACTGAAATCGATGAGCGCGTAGCGTTCTATGGGAGGAAATTACAGCTATGAGAAAAGAACAGATTATTTTGGGCGTGGCGCCGACCAAGCGGAGCTTTCTGAGCATGGAGGAGGCAAAGCGCCAGAAAGACAAGTTTATGGCGGTGCTCAAGGGTATCCACCCCGATGTGGTCACCATCGTAGACATCGATGACATCTGTGAAAACGGGATCCTGTATGAGACCGGCAAGATTCCCCAGGTGGTGAAGAAGTTTAAGGACGCGGGGATTGACGCGCTGTTTACCCCCCACTGCGACTTTGGCGAGGAGCAGTGCGCCGCCGGGGTGGCGGCTGCCCTGAAAGTCCCCACCCTGATGTGGGGCGCCCGGGACGAACGGCCTAACACGGACGAAAGCCGGGGGCGTGACACCCAGTGTGGCATGTTCGCCTGCACTAAGGTGATGCGGCGGTTTGGCGTGCAGTACAGCTACATCTGGAACTGCGAGACGGAGAGCGAGGATTTTCGCAGCGGACTTGACGCCTTTATCCGGACAGTGGCCGTGGTAAAGACGATCAGAGGCCTGCGCATTGCCAAGTTTGGCGCGAGACCCCTGCCCTTTATGAGCGTTATGGCAAACGAGGCCGATCTGGCCACGAAATTCGGAATGACGGTGGTGCCGGTTTCTCCCACCGCCGTTGCTGCCAGAATGGAAGAAATCATCAAGGAGAACGATGGTCGCTTTACCGGATATCTGGCGAACCTGAAGGCCCGCATGGACGTGTCCCCCACCCCAGAGGACAAGGTGCTGCGGATTGCCGCCGCGAAGCTGGCGGTGCAGGAGTTGATGGAGAAAAACAACTGCTCTGTGGCGGCCATGGAGTGCTGGAGCGCCATTCCCATTCTGGGCGTGCCCATCTGTATGGCCATGGGCGAGCTGGCCGATGAGGGAATGCCCGTTTCCTGCGAGACCGATATCAACGGCGCCGTCACCCTGGCGATGCTGCGGGCCGTCACTCTGGGGAAAGAATCCGAATTCCTGGCTGACCTGACCATCCGGCACCCAAAAAACGACAACGCCGAGCTGCTGTGGCACTGCGGGCCGTTCCCCTATTCCCTGAAGGACCCCGGTTGCGCTGCCAGGCTCGTAGGCGGTCAGGAGCGTTTCGAACTGAAAAAGGGCGATTTGACGGTCTGCCGCTTTGACGACATCGATGGCCAATACTACCTGTTCGGCGGCGAGGGCCGGGCGGTGGACGGCCCCGAGACAAACGGCACCTATGTGTGGCTTGAGACGGACAACTGGAAGCGCTGGGAGGAAAAGCTGATGTTCGGGCCGTATATCCACCATGTGGGCGGCGTTTACGGCAAGTATAAGAATGTACTCCGGGAAGCCGCGCGGTATCTGGGCCTGATTTTTGACGATGCGGATGAACAGGGCGTGCACAGCCTGTAACTGACGAAAGGAGAAAACAACAATGAGAGAAATTACACCCAGAAAATTGGAGCTTGAAGCTTTCCGTCCCTACGGGGATTTCATCGACCTGCTGCATGTAAAGCAGGTGGAGGCTCGGACCGGGGACAATATCTTTGCCCCGGACCTTGTGAAGCTGCATCTGGACGGCCGCATGCCTGCCTCTGTCAGCGTGGCGAAGGTGTCGGAGTGCGAGCGCATCATCAGCGTGCTGGAGTTCCATCAATTCACCTGCGAGGGCATTCTGCCGCTGGACGGCGACATTGACATCTTCACCGGCCCCTCCAGCTTCCGCATGGATCCCGCCACGGTGGAGGCCTTCCGGGTGCCGAAGGGCACCTTTGTGCGGCTGAACCCCGGCGTTATCCACGGCAGGCAGTTCGTGGTGGACGCCCCGTCCGTCAACGTGCTGATCCTGTTGCCAGAGCGCACCTTCGGAAACGACTGCACCTTCTCCATGCTGGACGAAAAGGACCGTATCCGCATTCTGCCCTAAAGGAGGAAAAACGATGGACCTGAGAGCCATATATCATCTTCCGAAAAGCAATTACGCTTTCCCGATATCCGAGCGGGACTTCAAGGTGCGGTTCCGGGCCGCCAAAGGCGACCTTGACAGCGTGCGGCTGGTCATTGGAAACAAGTACCTCTGGGAGACGCGGCAGGAATTCCCCATGGAGCTGTGCGGCTCCGACAAGCTGTTTGACTATTACGAATGTGTGTACCACTGCACAGATACCCGGCTGGCGTATTACTTCCTTCTGCGCAAGGGAGACGAGGAACTGATTTACGCTGAGAACGGCTTTTCAGAGCCGGGCAGCGTAGACGTGGGCAGCGACCGCATCGGCTTCCTTTTCTTCCAGTTCCCCTTTATCAACCCTGTGGACGTGCACAAAAAGCCGTCCTGGGTCAACAGCGCCGTATTCTATCAGATTTTTCCGGAGCGCTTTTATAACGGCGACCCCTCTCTTTCCCCCGAAAACGTTTGCCAGTGGGGAGAAAAGCCCGATAGGACCAATTTCTTTGGGGGCGATTTGCCCGGTATTACGGAAAAGCTTCCCTACCTTGCCGGCCTGGGCGTAAACGCGCTGTACCTGACGCCCATTTTTGAAGCGTCCTCCAACCACAAGTATGACACCATCGACTACACCCGCATCGACCCCCACTTTGGAAACGAAAGCGACCTGGTGGAGCTGGTGCGGCAGGCTCACAGCCACGGTATCAGAATCATATTGGACGGTGTGTTCAACCATTGCGGCGGAGGCTTCCGGCAGTTCCAGGACGTGGTAAGGCACGGGGAAGATTCTCCCTATAAGGACTGGTTCCACATCTATGGATTCCCCGTTACCTTCGACCCCCTCAATTTCGATGGGTTCGGGACCACGCCCTTTGTGCCCCTGCACAGGGATATAAAGCTGTATCCTCCTGAAAGGCTGAGCAGGTTCTGCATGCCCAAGCTGAACACGGAAAATCCGGAGGTGAGGGAGTATCTGCTGGGAGCGGTGGCCAAGTGGACCCGCACCGGCATTGACGGCTGGCGGCTGGACGTGGCCGATGAGGTGGACGCTCACTTCTGGCGGGATTTCCGGAAAACGGTGCGGGATATCAACCCCGATGCGCTGATTATCGGGGAAGACTGGTGGAATGCGGAACCGTGGCTGCGGGGCGACCAGTTTGACGGCGTGATGAATTATGCCGTGCAGCGGGCGGCGGTCCTGTACTTTGCCAGAAACCAGATAGACCCTCAGGCGTTCCAGGAGGCACTGGTGGAGAACATGATGCGCTATACCGATGCGGCCAACGATTCCATGCTGAACCTGCTTGACAGCCATGACACGGCCCGTTTTGCCACCGCCTGCGGCGGGGACAGGCGGCGCCTGAAGAATGCGGCGGCTTTCCAGTACACCTTTGTGGGAATGCCCTGCACTTACTACGGCACTGAAATTGGCATGGATGGTGCCAACGACCCGGACTGCCGGAAGACCTTCGACTGGGACGAGAGCCATTGGGACACGAACCTGCGCGGCTACTATCAGAAGCTGATTGCCTTGCGGAAGTCCCGCAAAGCCCTTCAGTACGGCTCAGTGAGGTTCTGCTCCCAGGGGGACGTGTTCGCCATGGAGCGCGCCTTTGAAGGCGAACGCCTGATGACGCTTATCAACAACACGGAAAAGCCTCAGGCCTATTCCCTGAAGGGCAGTTCCGCCGCGGACCTGCTGGGCGGGGACAGCCATACCGGGACCGGCGGAACCGTGGAGCTTACTGTTGCCCCGTGTTCCGCAGCCATTCTGGAAGTGAAATAATCCCGGACAGGGAGCATTCAGAAATTTATCCGAATTTTGAAAGGAGCAGATTGAAATGGAAAAAAAGATATATCGCGTTGGTTCTGTAGGCGTAGGCGGCATCTGGAGCGGAGTCCATGAGCCCGGCATTCGCAGAAGCCCGGATCTGGAGCTCGTTGCCATCTGTGATATTGACGAAGCAAAGCTGCGGGCCGCCGGGGAAAAGTACGGCATCGATGCGGCCCACCGGTTTACCGATTACCACGACCTGATAAACTGCCCGGACGTGGACGTTGTGGACGTCTGCACCTCCAATGATGCCCATTTTGAGATTGCCATGGCCGCCGTAAAGGCCGGCAAGCCTTACGACATAGAGAAGCCCATTACCCTGACCGCGCAGCAGGCGGACGCTCTGGCTGCCGCTACCCGGGAAAAGGACCTGAAAAACATGGTGTGCTTTTCCTACCGGTTCAAGGCGGCCGCCCGGTATGCCAGGGACCTGATTGCCCAAGGAAAGATCGGAAAAATATACCATGTGGATATGCAGTATTTCCAGGCCTGGGGCCTGCCCATGTTCAACACGCCGCTGGCATGGCGCTTTGTGAAAAGCCGCACAGGCTCCGGTGCTTTGGGCGACCTGGGCTGCCACGCCCTGGACCTGGTGCGTTTCGTGCTGGATAAGGACTACACCCGCATTGTGGGCCACACCGGTACTTATGTTAAGGAACGTCCGCTGCTGCCTGCCGATGGGCAGGGAACGGGTAAGGTGGACGTAGATGATTTCTGCAATTACATGGCCGATATGGACGGCGGCGTATCCGCCAGCTTCCAGATTACCCGCTTCGCCTATGGCCGCGGCAATTACCAGCGCATGGAAATTTACGGAAGCGAGGGCGCCATTGTGTACAGTCTGGACGTTACCCCCGGCGTGGACGAGATTGAGGTCTGCTCCGGCGCCATCAACGCGGAGGCCCATGTATTTTCCAGGCTGCCTGTTCCGAACAAGTATTTCAGCGACCAGATGCAGTCCTTTGCCGACATTCTCAACGGCGTGGGGGACGGCATGGCCGCCACCATCTACGATGGCCAGAAGAACCAGCACGTTGTGGACGCCATTCTGAAATCCGCGGACAGCGGCAAATGGGTGGAGCTGTAACAATCTGAATTTGGCAGGCTGGCCGCCGGGCTTCCGGCGGCTGGCTTCTGTAAACATAAAAAATCGAAAGGAAGGAATCGACGTATGGCAAACAAAGTAGAAGTGACCTACAATCCGCAGCTGGGGTATTTGAAGACCATCTTTACCCACAACTTCGACTTCCTGACCGAGGTTCTGGATTACACGCAGGCGCCGTCCGTCCTGACGCTGAAGCTGGGGACCTATCAGAAGAAAACCGCCCTGGTGCGCGTGGATTTCCTGACGGGGGAGGCTTTCCGGTTCCGCATGTATCCTTACGAGGATACCTCTGTGTTTGAGAACGCCGTTTTCCCGTTGGAGGGCAGGCAGGTCTATACCCTGCGGGACGAGGGAGAGTATCTTTCCGCCAGCACCGGCAGAATGGAGCTGCGAATGAAGAAGCGGCCCTGGCAGCTTTCCGTGCTGCTGGACGGGAAACCGCTTACCCATGAAAACGTGTGCGACTCAAACGTGGACAACATGTGCAAATACCTGCCCGTGGGCTTTGACTGCGATGGCCAGGGTAATGTGGTAAAGGTGCGGGAGACCATGTACCTTTATTCGGACGAGTCGTTCTACGGCTTCGGCGAGAAGTTCACCGGCTTTAACAAGCGGGGCCAGATTATCCACTGCCACCAGAGCGATGCGCTTTCCACCAACACGGAGCGATCCTACAAGAACATTCCCTATTTTATGAGCAGCAGGGGCTATTCTATCCTGCTGAACACCTTTACGGAGAACGTTTTTGACATGGGCGTGGGCTCCGGCGTGTCCTACGGCATGGAGGTCCAGGACAAAATGCTGGACTATATCCTGCTCTGTAACCGGGATTATAAAGGCCTGCTGGGCGATTATACCGCCCTGACCGGACGCTCCCCCATGATTCCCAAATGGGCCTTTGGCTTCTGGATTTCCAAATGCAGCTACCACACCCAGGAAGAGGTGGAAACGGTAGCAAGGCTCATGCGGGAGCATAACATTCCCGGAGACGTGATCCATATCGATGGCTGGCAGGACCGGGACAATTCCGGTATGTGGGAATGGGACCTGGAACGCTTCCCGGACCCCAAGGGCATGATAAAGACCCTGGCCGGTCTCCATTTCCATCTGAGCCTGTGGATATTCCCCTATGTCCGGGAGGGCACAAAGGGATTTGAATTCGCCAAAGAGCACGGGTATCTCGTGATGAACGAAAAGGGCGAGGTCTGCACCTTCCATTCCGCTGCCACCAACGATTTCTATTTCGGCGCCTTCGATTTCACCAATCCGGAAATGGTGAAATGGTACCGGGGCCGTGTGCAAAACGTTGTCAAGGACGGCGTAGGCGTCATCAAGACGGACTTTTCCGAGGCAGTGCCGCTGGACGCCGTGTACCACGACGGCTCCAATGGCGTGCAGGGCCACAACAAACTGCCGCTGCTCTATGCGAAGACCATTTACGAGGCCTGCCGGGACGTGAAGCTCCCCAATGGAGAGCGCCCCATGCTGTGGGGCCGCAGCGGCTACGCGGGAAGCCAGAACTATCCCGGCAACTGGGCAGGCGATTCCTCCACCCATGAGAACAATCTGGCCTATATCCTTCAGGGCGGCATGTCTATCGGGATTTCCGGCGTACCCTTCTGGGGCCACGATATCGGCGGCTTCTACAACACGGACGACAACGGAAACGAATGCCCGCCCACGGAAGAGCAGTATATCCGCAGCGCACAGTTCGGCATGCTCAGCCCCCTGAGCCGCGCCCACGGCAAGACCCCCAGAGAGCCCTGGAACTTCAGCGAGCAGGCCCAGGAGATTTTTGTGCGGTATGACAAGCTTCGTTACCGCCTGGCGCCTTATCTGTACTCTACGGCCTACGAGGCCCATCTGAGCGGCGTGCCCATGCTTCGCGCGCTCCTGCTGGAATATCCGGATGATCCCACAGTATACTCGGTGGGCCTGGAGTACATGCTGGGCTCCTCCATGCTGGTGGCTCCTATTTTTGACCAGGACGACTTCCGGGTTTACCTGCCCGAGGGACGCTGGGCCAATCTGCGCACGGGTGGGTTCACTGCCGGGGGGCGCTGGGTGCGGCCTGGGAAAACGCTGGAGGATATCCCCGTCTATCTGCGGGAAAATTCTGCCGTCCCCATGCGCGGCGAGGATGTCTACTGGTCCAGCGAAGAGAAGTTTGAAGGCCTTACGGTGCTGCTGAACATTTCCGGCCGTGTGGAGCAGACCTTCTATGACGATGGCGTGGAGTACAGCTTTAAAGCCGTTTTGTCCGGGGACTGTGTGAAAGTGGAGACCAATATGCCCGTAAAGAGCGTAAAGGTCTACGCCGAATCCCCCGTGAACAGGCTGACCGTCAACGGAAAGCCCGGCGTACTGGAGGTTCCTGGACTGTAAAACGGCTGAGCAGACGGCGAAATTGCGCAAAAGTTACAATGTTGAAACCTTTTTAAAAAACTTCTGTGCAACACTGCCAAAAAAGTAAAATATTTTGCATTGAGAAGAAAGAAATATTATAGGAAAAGCTGGTCAAAATTGCTATACTTTTTCCATTGAAGCTGTGTTGCTTTGTGCGAATCATTGGCACCCGATACAGCAATTTTTTAAAGGAGAGTGTCACAAAATGAAGAAAAGGATTGTAAGCGCGCTTCTGGCCGCCGTAATGGTGGCGGGCCTGTTCGGAGGCTGCGGAGGCAACAAGTAAAGCTCTGTGGCAAGTTCCGCTTCCCCCGATGCCACGACCTCCAAGACGGAGAGCACCGCTGCACCGGAGTCCTCCGCTGTGGCTACCGGCGATGTGGTCGAGATCGAGTTCTTCCAGCAGAAGCGTGAGGCGGTCGATTCGTTCAATGCCCTGATCGAGATGTTCCAGGAAAAGAACCCCAACATCAAGGTCACCCAGAATGTGGTGCCCGATGCGTCTACCGTTCTGATGACCCGCGCGGCCAGCAACGACATGCCCGATGTGATGATGCACTGGCCTACCGATTCCCAGTTTATCTCCCTCGTTGCGGGCGGCCAGGTGCTGCCTCTGGACGACACCGGCATTCTTGACAACGTGCAGGCAAGCTATGTGGAGGCTTTGAAAATGGAGGACGGGCACAACTACTGCATGCCCTTCTCCTGCAACTTCATGGGCGTCTTCTATGACGAGGACATGTTTGCAGAGCACAACTATGAGACTCCCACGACCTGGGACGAAATGATCGCTATTGCCGAGGACATCAAGAGCCGCGGTGAAGTGGCTTTCATCTTCCCTGACAAGGATTCCTGGACCATTTCTCAGCTGGAGAGCAACATCTCCGGTAAGGACCGTCCCGACTCCACCCAGTTCTATCAGGATCTGAAGGACGGTAAGACCACCTTCCAGGACGATGAAATCTCCGTTGACGCCTGGGAGAAGATTCTCCAGCTCCATGAGTATTCCCAGGGCGATACCCTTTCCCTCGGCTATGACCAGTGCATCAGCGATTTCGCCACCGGCACCGGCTACATGTTTATCCAGGGCATCTGGGCTTCCTCCTCCATTGAGGCGGCGAACCCCGACAAGCATATCAATATGTTCCCCATGCCCAATGACAGCGGCGATATCGCGCAGCCCATCGGCGTTGACACCGGCATCGCTCTTTGCGCCGGACGCCCCGATGACAAAGCTGAGGCGGCAAAGCAGTTCGTCCTCTTTATGTCTACCACCGAGGCCGCTCAGAAGTATTCCGACCTCGACCATTCCCCAAGCTGCATCAAAGGCGTTGAGGCGGTTATCCCCCAGGGCCAGGGCATTGTCGATGTCCTGGCTGACAAGGGCGCTCTGAGCACTGCAACCCTGCCTGCCGGCTTTGAGGAGACCAAGCGCTCCAAGATTCAGCAGCCTCTGATGGACGGCGATATCAACGCCTATCTGACCACGCTGACCGAGGACTTCCTGGCAGCTGCCGCTGACGAGCAGTAAGTTTCAAAAGCGGTAAGAAAGTAGTAAGAGTCCATTGATTTTCCCCTAAAGTTCTGATGATTGAGACCCGGAAACGCTCCGTGGTCTCAATCAATCGGGACGGAAAAAAGCGAGGAGGTGTTCCACGGGATGTCGAGGCTTCCTTCTACGCACGCGAACGAGAAGAAAAATAACGGCATGCGGCAGCGGAATATTGTTATGACGTTGTTTACCCTGCCCGTCCTGATTTTGCAAGTCATGTTCTTTTACGTCATCATGGGTTTAGGCGTATATTACAGCCTGACGAACTGGAACGGAATGTCCCCCAATTATGATTTTGTCGGGTTCCAGAACTACGGCAAAGTTGTAGCGGACAGTCGGTTTTGGAAATCCATGTTTTTTAACTTCAAATACGCTATCATGTTGATGATAGGGATCATTGTACTATCCCTGCTGCTGGCTCTTGCCATGAACCAGCTGAAGGGCAAGCTCAGCACCATGTTCCGTTCCATCTTCTTTATTCCGGCCGTGCTCAGCCTTGTAACGGTCGGCCTGATTTGGAACGAGCTGTTTTTGCGGGCCTTCCCGCCTATGGGCAAGGCTCTGGGAATCGGGTGGCTGAGCGCCAGCCTTCTGGGCAATCCCGCCACGGCGATTTTCGGTATCCTTATCGTGAACCTCTGGCAGGGCTGCGCGACGCCCACTGTGTTATTTACAGCTGGTCTCCAAAGCGTGCCGGCCGACCTATATGAGGCCGCCACCATCGATGGCGCCAACGCATGGCAGAAGTTCAAAAGCATTACGTTCCCTTATCTGGTTCCGCTTATCACCATGCAGGTTATTTTGCAGGTGAAGGCAGGTCTTACCATCTTCGATTACATTCAGGCCATGACCGGAGGCGGTCCCGCCCAGGCGACGGAAGCTATCGGTATCCTGATTTACCGCCACGCCATGAGCGAAGGCAAATTTGCCTATTCTGTAGCGGAATCCATGATCCTGTTTGTCTTCGTGGCTATTGTTTCCTTCATCACCATCAAGATCTCAAATAGACAGGAAGTAGGTGAAGATGCATGAGACTTTCAAAAGGCGGTAAAGCGCTGAAAGCGCTGTCTTTTATCTTTCTGATCTTGGGGGCTCTCATCATTCTGTTTCCTTTCTATGTGGTCATCATCACCTCTTTGAAGACCCAGCAGGAATCAGCTGCCAGCTTCTTCTCCCTTCCATCCAGCTTCTATCTGGGAAATTTCGTCTCGGTGTTCCAGAAGGCGGGCTATCTCACCTATTTTAAGAATTCTCTGATCGTGACTGTTTCATCGGTGTTTTGCATTTTCATTCTGGATCCCATGTGCGCCTACGCGATCTCACGGAATTTCCACAAGCCCTATTTTAAAACGGTTTATTACCTGGTGCTTATTGGAATCTTTGTTCCTTTTCAGGTTGTCATGATTCCCATGGTGAAATACATGGGAACGCTGCATCTGACCAATCAATTCGGCCTGATCATCATGCACGTAACGTTCGCTTCAACGCAGGCCATTTTCCTGCTGACAAACTACATTCGCTCCGTTCCGCCGGATCTGGAGGAAGCGGCCGCCATTGACGGTTGCAGCACTTTCACCGCGTACTGGCGGGTCGTGCAGCCGCTGATCAAGCCCATGACTGTAACGATCATCGTTTTGAACGCCCTGTGGGTTTGGAACGACTTCCAGATGCCATTAATCATACTGAACAAAGACGCTTCCACCTGGACGCTGCCTCTGTTCCAGTACAATTTTAAGTCGCAGTATACCTACGATTACAACATGGCATTCGCCTCGTATCTGGTGGCCATGGTGCCTGTGATGATTGCCTATGTCTTTGGGCAGAAATATATCGTTGCAGGTCTTACGCAGGGCGCTGTAAAGAGCTAACGTTCATAAAACAGGAATGTCGGGGCCTTTCCGTTTGCAGAAGGGTTCCGGCAGTTCTGTTTTTCGGCACGCTGTGGGGGGAGACTTCCATGAAACACTTTCTTAGAGGCTTGTCGCTTCGCGGCAAGCTGTTGTTGGGGGATATCCTGCTTCTAATGATCCTTCTTGTTCCCAGCGTCTTTTTCTATTTGCAGTCCATGGATAAAACGCTGGAAAACAACACTGCGTATATGAACCAGATTAACAGTCAGGCAAATCTCAATGTGAATCTCCTTTTTTCGTCCCTGGACCGCCTTAATTTCCTCCACTATACCGATGGCGAAATGCGGCGTATCCTGTTTTCAGACAACGCAGAAAAAAGCGCGGTGGATTCCTACGAGGACGAAAAATATCTGCGCAACGCCCTGAACCACGCATTTCGCAACGACACCTTTGTGGTGCGGGGCGGCATTGTCAACGAATACGGGGACGTGTATTGTTCCGTAGTCGGTGATATGACCGCGTACAGGACATACGTGGAGGAACTTACCAAAGGCTGCGTCTGGGACGACCATTACAGGGTCTATTATCTTGGGCCCCACGAGGCGAATGTTCAGCTGTCTTCAAGAACGCTCGTCACCATGGTACAGCGGCTGTATTATTACGAATCCTATGTGGGCACCATCTGTGTAGACCTGAATTTTGATAAGATCGTCTCTCAGTTCAACGATGCCCACGAGCCGGATTTTGTCAGCTCTCTCTGCGTGCTGGACGGCGATGTGCTGCTCTACAATTCTGCTTTGAGCGATCTGAAGCTGGAAGACCTGAGCCAGGAGGGAACTTTTGCCGCCCTGCGGGAAACCGCCAATGCGGTCCTGCTGGACGGGAAGCAGCGCCAGGTAGAGCTATGCGGCGAGAAGTATCTGGTTACGGCGGCCCACAATGCGAAAACAGGCTGGGTTTTGGTGCAGTACGCGCCTATGACGGCTCTGGACCAGTTGAGCTTTCAGGCCATTCGCAGTATGCTGGCGCTGTTCGCAGGTACAGTGCTGGTAGCTGTGGTGCTCAGCATTTTTCTGTCAAGGCAGATCATCAAGCCGCTGCAGTCTATGATAAACTCCATGGAATTTACCGGAGAAGGGTATCTTGAACCCATTGACATTTCGCCGGAGAGCAAAAAAACGGAAATGGGCGCGCTGATGCAGAATTTCAATTCCATGGTACGGCGTATCAATAAGGGGATTGACGTCACCTATCGTTACGAGCTGGACAACAAGCGCATGGAACTGAAAATGCTGCAATATCAGATTAACCCTCATTTCCTGTATAACACGCTGAACACTATCGGCGCGCTGGCAGAGATCAGGAATGTGCCGGAAATTGCCAAGATTACCGGCAATCTCGCCGCCATCCTTCATTACAATCTGGGCGAGGGAAACGTGGTGGCGCTGTCGGACGAAATCGCCTACGCCCGCAGCTATTTCCAGATACAGGAGATCCGCTTCCCCGGCAGGTTCCATACGGGGGTTGCTATTGCTCCTGAGGTGAAGGAAAGTTATATGTTGAAATTCCTGATTCAGCCCGTGATCGAAAATTCCTTTTCTCACGGCCTTGGCGACAAGAGGACCAACGCCTGCGTTCAGATCAACGCCTGCCGGGTGGGAGAGGACCTGCTGATCTCTGTGTTCGACAACGGGGTGGGCATGAGCGAGGCGGACTGCGCGGAGTGGAACAGGCGGCTGCGGGAAGACGGAAATCGAGAAGGAGATGACAAGAGCATAGGCCTTATCAATGTCAACACCCGGATACGCTCGTTTTACGGGCCGCAGTACGGCTTGGAAATTGAGAGCGTGCCGGGAAAATTCACCAAAGTGACACTGCGCCTCAAGTTTATGAGAAGCCAGGAGGCGCTTCGTGAAAATCACGGTCAGGCTGGGACCGGCGGAGAAAACCCTTGAAAGGGGGAGAAGATGTATGCGCGTATTGGTAGCGGACGATGAATATTATGCCCGACAGGCCATTCTGAAAATCATGCAGGAGCTGGAGGTGGAGGTGGCCGCCGGCGTGGAGACCGGGCAGGAAATCATCGATTTCCTGCGCCGGGATTCCGAGATCGACGCGGTTTTTACAGATATCCGCATGCCTGAAATGGACGGGCTGCAGGCGGCGCAGTGCCTCAGTCGGGAATTTCCGGAGGTGGCGGTGGTTATCGTTACTGGGTACGCCGATTTTGGGTATGCTCAGAAGGCAATCCAATACGGGGTGAAAGATTATATTACAAAGCCGATTCAGCGGGACGCCATCAGGAAAGCGCTGGACCGCATCTTAACGGCCCGGAGCAGGAATGAAAACATCATTCGGAACCGAATGCGTGAGGATATTTTTGAGTTTTCCAAGGAACAGCTCTCCATAGAAGAGTTTTCGGCAAGCGCTGATTTGCGGCAGCGGTTCATGGGAAAAGCCCTGGAATATGCAGAAACCATGGCCTACAGTATATTGCTGCTTCAGACGGACCCCGAAGCGAGCGAGGAGCAGCATGCGAAAATCAAAAACGAATTTTTGAAAGCCGAGGCGGCGGGACATGCGGCGTTCTTTTACTTCCAGAGCAACCGGGAATATATCCTTTTGGCCTTTTCTGAGAATGGCGAAGAGGGCCCGGCCGCCCTGACAGATTTTGCAAAGCGGATTTTGGCTTGGCTGCCGCAGGCCGGGGGCCTGCATGGCAGCGTCGGCATCGGGAATCTCCACCGTGGGCTGAATGACGAGCTGTTCAGTGCGTACAAAGAAGCGGTGTACGCCATCAACCACCGCCTGCTGTGCGGCTGGGACCGCGCCTATGTTTACGAAACCGAAAAGAATAAGGCGGCCTTTGATTTTTCCGCCAATGAGACCATTCTGGAGGAGGGCCTGGAACGGGCGGATTTCGCAGTTATTCGGAAAATGGTTGACGTGATACTGGATTCTTCCGAACTGTTGGAGCATGGAAGCGGCTATGACCTGTATACCGAGGTTATTCGCATTTTAGGAATATTTTCCCGGTTCTACAACCACGTGTCTTCCTGCAATTACGATGACAGAACGAAACTGCTTTTCTCTCGCCGGAACGATCTTTACAGCTTCAAAAGCATGCAGGATCTGAAAACTTACCTGCTGAGCATTGCCTGGGACCTCTGCTGCATTTCCACAGAGGACAGCAACGGCGAGGATATTATTCGGGAAATACTCAACTATGTGGAACACAATTACCGCTATGACATCACTCTGCAGGAACTGGCGGAAAAGAAATTCTTTATGAACGCTTCCTACCTCAGCCGGCTTTTCAAGGCGAGATATGGAATGCCGTTTTCCAAATACCTCATTACATACCGCCTGGGAAAAAGCAAGGAGCTGTTGGAGATGACCGTGTTGAAAGTCAGCGACATTGCCGCCCATGTGGGGTATAACGATGTATCCCATTATATCCAGTCTTTTCGGAAATACTACGGCATTACGCCGGAGCAGTATCGGCACGCGCTGTCGGGTTCCAAGGACGGCAAGGTGTTTGACGGGGAGCCCGAAGACTGGGAAACTTCCGGGAGCGCTTAATCCCCTGCCGCCGGGCGGACTTTGCGGCTTTTTACGAAAATGAAAGATTGATACGGGTAAAAGCGGGGCGTTCTCCAAAGGGCGGAGCGCCCCGCTTTCATGCCCGGAATTTTCATACCAAGGCAGCAGAAGCCGCCTTTTTCCCGTTGTGGCGGTGTGTCCCGGTAGTAAATCCGGGACGGGCGGGAAAGAATCAGAAGGGAGGCAGAAGGAAGGCGCTGCGTGCTTCGGCGGATATTTGTCGAAAAAGCCTTGAATTGCGGGGACCGTGGGGCTATACTGTGTTCAGCGGGTTCATTCCTTTGACCATAAGAAAAGGAATGAACCAGGGCGCAAATCAAGGCCGTCTGCGAAAGACGGCACATTTCAGAAAGCTGTGCGCCGCTGGGCGCGCGAAAGTTGAAAAAAGGCGGTGGCTTCATGCTCCTTCGTTTGTCCGGCCATTCCTTCCAATATGAATGTGAAAATCTGTGCCGCCTGTTTTTCCCTTACAGTCCCGTCCAGGTGGTTCCCGAGGGACAGCCGGAAACAGGCGGGCCCTGGGCGGAGGCGGTCATAGAACGCGCGAAGGGAAAGTATAAATATAAGGTTGCGGTTTCCAACGGGCAGCAGACGGTATCCCGCGCGGAGAGCCGGGAGTCCCTGGAAGAGTACGGGCTGACCAGCCTTCTCTATGCCGCCTTTGTGGAGCTGACCGGCTATGCGCCTGCCTGGGGCATGCTGACGGGAATACACCCGGTGAAGCTGCTGCGCCAGTATTGTACAGAGCTGGGAGAAACGGCGGGTTTGGAAAAGTTTCAGGACAGGGGGCATGTAAGCGCCGCGAAAGCCCAGCTGGCGCTGCGGGTGCTGCACGCTCAGAATCCGGCGGTGGAAGCCCTGTCGGAAAACGATTTCAGCCTATATGTATCCATTCCCTTCTGCCCCAGCAGATGCTCTTACTGCTCCTTTGTCTCCCAGAGCGTGGAGCAGGCCAAAAAGCTTATCGAGCCTTATTTTGAACTGCTTCTGGCAGAACTGGAAAAGACCGCGCAGGTTACAAAAGAGCTGGGGTTGTCGCTCTGCGCCGTTTATATCGGCGGCGGCACGCCCACCACCCTTTCCCCGAGCCAGCTTTCCCGGCTGTGCGGGAAAATCCATGAGAACTTCGATTTTTCCCGCTGTACGGAATTTACGGTGGAAGCGGGCAGGCCGGATACCATCGACAGGGAAAAGCTTTCCGCCCTGCTCGACTCCGGCGTGACCAGGATCAGCATCAACCCTCAGTCCCTGTCCGATCAAGTGCTCGAGAACATCGGCCGGCGTCACACGGCCCAGGACGTGCTGGAGGCTTTTGCGCTGGCGCAAGAGACGGGCTTCCGGGAGATCAACGCAGACCTGATCGTGGGTCTGCCCGGGGACAGCCTGCCCGGCTTTCAGAAAACGCTGGATACCATTCTTTCTCTGGGCGCGTCCAATGTGACGGTCCATTCGCTGGCTCTGAAGCGTTCCGCCCGGCTGGTATCGGAGGGCGGGGACCTGTCCCTGCACAGCAGGGGAGAAGAGGCCGCTGCCATGGTGGAATATTCCATTGAGCGACTGACCCGGGAAGGGTACGAGCCCTATTATCTTTACCGGCAGACCAGAATGGCGGGAAATCTGGAAAACACCGGCTGGGCAAAGCCCGGAACAGTGTGCAGGTACAACGTGTACACCATGGACGAATCCAGCTCCGTCATCGCCTGCGGCGCAGGAGGCGTTACCAAGCTGAAGGACCCTTATAGCAGCAGGCTGGAGCGTATTTTCAATTTCAAATATCCCTATGAATATATTTCCCGGAATCAGGAAATTCTTCAGAGGAAGGAGGGCGTCACAAAACTGTATGAGCAATTTCGCCAGCGGCTACATTAAATATATCAACCATTTGGAGCAGATCAACGACGGAGCTGTAAACTGCCCGGAAAGAATGATCGGGGAGGTGGAGGATTCCTATCACGAGCATCTGCACAGTATTGCCAGGAATATCCGAGAGCGTCACGAAAACGTGCGGATCGTCATGCTGGCCGGACCCAGCAGCAGCGGCAAGACCACCACGGCCCGCCTGCTGTGCCGGTATCTATCGGAGTTCGGTGGAAAGGCGCATATCATTTCCCTGGACGATTTTTACCGGGGCAGAGGGCTTGCCCCGGTGCTTCCCAATGGGAATTATGATTACGAATCCGTCGAGGCGCTGAACGTGGAGCGGGTCATCGACTGCCTGAAGGCGGTGACGTCTGCCGGAAGCTTTTCCATGCCCCGGTACAATTTTTCTCTGGGCCGTCCGGAAGAGACGGAGCGGCAGTATGTGATCGGCCCGGGAGACGTGGTGATCGTGGAGGGGATCCATGGGCTGAACCCCGTTTTCACCCGGGGCCTGCCCGCGGAGTCCTGCGTGAAGCTGTATGTCAGCGTCAAGCAGCAGATTAAGGACGCCAACGGCGAGGTGATATCTCCCATGGATCTGCGGCTGGTGCGCCGGATCGTCCGGGATATTCAGTTCCGAAGCACCACGGCGGAGCATACGATCTCCATGTGGCCCGAGGTGGTTGAGGGAGAGGATAAGTATATCCGCCCCTACCGCATCAGCGCCGACTATACCGTCAATTCCATTCACATTTATGAGCCCTGCGTTCTGCGCACGGTGGCGATTCCTCTTCTGCGGGAAATCGCGGCGGACAGCCCCAATTACAGGAAGGCCAGAGACCTGGAATCCCGGTTGATGCGCTTTGAACCGGTAAGCGCGGCTCTGGTGCCGGAAAACTCCATGCTTCGGGAGTTCCTGGGCAGTTCGATGTGAGTTGTAAGAGGTTAGTTGTCAGAGAAGGAGAAGAGCAAAATCGTCAGAAAGGCAAATGGGAATTTAGCGGGGTGCCCTCGCAGGCAAGTCGGGAAGAGAGTTTGTGCCAGTTCACAGTTGAAATCCCGACTGTAAGTTGCAAAGCTAAATTGGAATTCAGCTGTCATTCGGGAGCCTCCCCTTTCAGGGGAGGCAAGGAGGGGAAGATTTCCTCAGTCAGCCTGCTAGCTGACAGCTTTCTCCGCTTCGCTCCAGTCGGTGATAGACGTGTGCCACCGGCACACATCACCCCTTATTTTTAAGGGGAGCCTAACGCTTTTCCCAACTAACTGCCAAATTTCAATTTATTGCCTTTATCCAGAATCTTTCCTTTCCTTAAGAGAAATTTAAATCATTTGAAAGAGATTTCCCCTTTACTTTCCGGGGAAACGTTGTATAATGAAACTATGGAAAAGCCGTGGCTTTTCCCAAAAATACGGAGCGAGAAGGAGGAATACCGATATGGGAATTCTGGACGATGTGGTCATAAACGCGAAATCTGCTGCTGAGGCTGTGGGAAAGAAGGCCGGACAGATCGTGGACGTTTCTAAGCTGCGCATCAACATAGCGGAGCTGAACGCCGAGATCAGCAAGCGCTATGAGGCTCTTGGTCAGTATGTGTACGAGACCTGCCGCGATAAGCTGGCTGAGGACGCGGAGGCCATTGGAAAAATGACGGAGATCGACGGGCTGAAGGAGCAGTGCGCTGCGGTAAGCAAGGAACTGAACACCAAGCAGAATAAGGTCGTCTGTCCCAACTGCGGCAAACAGAGCGCCAATTCCGCGCAGTTCTGCAGCAGCTGCGGCGCCAAGCTGAGCGAAGAGTGATCAAAAAACAACCGAAAGGCAAGCCTGCAGCAGGCTTGCCTTTTTGTATAGGTCTTTTTGCTCCATGGTATAGTCAAAGAGCAGCTTTGTACAGCAACACCTCTAAATAGCGGTTTACAAAAACAGGAAAATTGTGAAAAATTTACCTAAATGTGGTTGCGGTTTCCCCGGGAACAGTGTTATACTATATTTCATAGAGACCGTTTTGGAAAGGACGGCCGGACAGAAGAGGTCCGCCTTTTGCGAAGCGGAAGAAAGGCGTGGTCAAAATGGCAAAACAGCAAACGTGGATGACCCGGGCGGCGGGGGTGCTGCTTCCTGTAAGCAGTCTGCCCTCCAAATATGGGATCGGTACTTTTGGAAAAGCAGCGTACAAATGGATCGATTTTCTGGCGGAGGCAAAGCAGAAATACTGGCAGGTGCTGCCCCTTGGTCCCACCAGCTACGGCGACAGCCCCTACCAGAGTTTTTCAGCTTTTGCAGGCAACCCTTATTTTGTGGACCTGAACGATCTATGCAGCCGGGGCCTACTGGAAAAGAGCCAGTGCAAAAAGATCGCCTGGGGAGAAAGCAAGGACAGGGTGGATTACGGCACCATTTACGAGCATCGCGAAAAGCTTCTCCGCAGGGCCTTTTCCAATTTTACGGATACAAAGGCCCTTGAGAGATTCCGCAAAAAGAACCGGGACTGGATCGAGGACTACGCCCTGTATATGGCAGTCAAGGCCAACATGGGCCTGAAGGCCTGGAACGAGTGGGACGAGGATATCCGCATGCGCCGCCCGGAGGCTTTGAAAAAGTGGAAGGGGCAGTGCGCGGAGGATATCGATTATCACATCTTTGTACAGTATTTATTTTTTGATCAGTGGGGCAAACTGAAAAAGTACGCCAATAAAAAGGGTGTGCAGATCATCGGAGACGCTCCCATTTATGTGGCCATGGACAGCGCCGACGTGTGGGCCAGGCCGGAACTGTTCCAGCTGGATGAGAACAATGTGCCCACCGAGGTGGCGGGCTGCCCGCCGGACGCGTTCTCGGCCGACGGCCAGCTTTGGGGGAACCCGTTGTACCGCTGGGACGAAATGGCGAAGGATGGCTTCTCTTGGTGGCTCAAGCGTCTGAAAGCCAATCTGACGATGGTGGACGTGCTGCGGATCGACCATTTCCGGGGCCTGGAAAGCTATTACGCCA
>CAZXLM010000014.1:0-9151 GCA_964642055.1 uncultured Acutalibacter sp.
CTTCGGTGATGCCCTTTTCCAGCAGTTCCAGGCCGTTTGCACAGATCTCTTGTTCAAAGGTGGCAAAGGACACCTTCCGGCAGGAGGTACCTGCCACTGTGATCCTGCCGGATCCGTGCTCCCGCTCCACTGGGTCAAAGGCTTTCGTAATGCTGCTCTGCATCTCCTCGACGCCGTCTCCCATGGTACAGATCAGGGCCGCCCCGTCCTGCGTCAGGTGCTCCCCCAGGAAGCGATAAAACAGCGCTCTGTCCTCGTCCAAAACCAGCATATGGAGAACCGCCACGGCATAAATAAAGTCATAGCAGCCCTCGTGGCCGCTTTTCAGGCAGTCCAGAACGGCAAAATTCTCCCTGTACCGGGGCATTGTCTCCTTGCAGTAGGCAATGGCTTCCTCTGAAATGTCCGTCGCCAAAAGGCGGTAGCCCTTTTCCAGCACAGCCCTGGAATCCCGCCCCTCTCCGCAGCCGATTTCCAAAATCCCGGCAGCCGGGTCGATTCCATACTTTCGGAGCGTTTCTAGCACAATGGGGGTGCTTTCAGCACTGGACCAGCTCACACCCCTGGCGTGAACTGCCCGATACCGATTGTCATAGGCTTCGTAATATTTTCCCATCTTGATTTCCACCCAACCTTTCAACTTTGTTTCTGGAAAGAAAGTATACCAGAAAAATAAAAAAAGACTAGACTTTTTCTTTGCGGTATGGTATGTTATATATTACATGTGGCCGAAACTGGGTTTTGGCCTTTTTTTGCGAACAAAAAACTTGCCGCCTGCGGGGAGAACCCCAAAACGGCAAGTTTTCTTTTTTTCACTCAAAAAGGAAAATTCTATTGTACACATTTTAACTGACTGCTGAATAAGGATTTTCCCAAAATCATTTTCCGCTGCCCATGGTCTTTACCAGCACGGCTTTCTGGGCGTGAAGACGGTTTTCCGCTTCCTCAAAAATTTCACCGGCATGGGCCTCAAAGACTTCCGCGCTGATCTCCTCACCACGGTGAGCGGGCAGGCAGTGCTGCACCATGGCGTCCGGCTTTGCCGCCGCCATCAGCGCTTCGTCTACACAGTAGCCCCGGAAGGCCGCTTCCCGTTTCGCCCGTTCTTCCTCCTGCCCCATGGAGGTCCACACATCGGTGACCACCACATCAGCGTCCCGCGCGGCTTCCATGGGGGAATCGGTAAGCTGGAAGCAATCGTACTGGGAAGCAAATTCCAGAATTTCCCGGGGCGGCCGGTACCCTTCAGGACAGGCTGCGGAAACCTTCATACCCGTTTTCAGGCCCCCTACGATCAGAGAATTCATCATGTTGTTGCCGTCTCCGATAAAGCACAGCTTCAGGCCCTCCAGGCTGCCCTTCACTTCCCGGACCGTCATCAGATCGGCCAGGACCTGGCAGGGGTGGCAGAAATCGGTAAGCCCATTGATCACCGGCACGCTGCCATATTCCGCCAGAGCCTCCACCTCGTCCTGCCCGAAGGTACGTATCATAATGCCATCCACATAGCGGGAAAGCACCCGGGCCGTGTCCTGCACAGGCTCTCCCCTGCCGATCTGAGAGCCCTCTGCTCCCAGGACCACTGCGTAGCCTCCAAGCTGATTGATCCCCACTTCAAAGGACACCCGGGTACGGGTGGAAGATTTTTCAAAGATCATGCCCAGGCATTTTCCCTTCAGATACGGGTGCTCTATGCCATGCTTCGTTTCGTATTTCAGCTGGTCTGCAAGGTTCAGGATCTCTATGATCTCCTGGCCGGTCAGGTCCAGCAGCTTTAAAAGATGTTTCATGGGAGTTTTCCTTTCCTATGCAATGACTTTTTTAAAAATGGCCAGTCCTTCGTCCATATCCCGCTCTGTGATGGTCAGAGGCGGCAGGAACCGGACAAGCTCTTTTGCCGTGAGAATGAGAAGCCCCTGCTCCGCACAGCGTACCAGGACCTCGTGGGCGTCCAGGTCCCGGAGCTTTACGCCCAGCATCAGTCCCCGCCCCCGGACATATTCCACCCCGGGCATGGCCTCCAGCTTTTTCCGGAGATAGCTTCCCTTTTCCGAGACCCCCTTCAGGAAGGCCGGGTCGGAAACGCGTTTGACCACCTCTCTGGCCCCGGCGCAGGCAACCGGATTTCCTCCAAAGGTGGAACCCTGCTGGCCGGGCTTTAAAATATTCCGGAGCTTTTCCGAAACAAGGCAAGCCCCAATGGGAAGTCCGCCGGCAAGGCCCTTGGCCGTGGTGACCACGTCCGGCTCTACGCCGTAGCCCTGATAGCTGTAAAAAGCACCGGTGCGCCCTACGCCGGTCTGCACCTCATCGATGACGAGAAGCGCGTCCTTCTCCGTGCAAAGCGTCCGCAGGCCCCGCACAAAGTCTTCCTCCATAGGGACCACACCGCCCTCGCCCTGCACGGTTTCTATCATCACCGCGCAGACGGAGCCGTCCAGCAACGCCCGGACGCTTTCCAGGTCGTTTGCGTCCGCGTAGACAAAGCCCTCGGTCAGCGGCAGGAAATCCTTGTGGAACCCCTCCTGGCCCGTAGCCGCCAGAGTGGTGAGCGTCCGCCCGTGGAAGGAATTATTGAGGGTGATGATTTTATGCGCACCTTTCTTTTCCCCGTGCTTTCTGGCGATCTTGACTGCACACTCGTTGGCCTCAGCCCCGGAATTGCAGAAAAAGGCCTGAGCCATTCCGGAGACCCTGCTCAACTCCTCCGCCAGCGCCGTATTCTGGGGGGAGTAATAATAATTGCACATATGCTGGATATCCGCCGCCTGCTTTGCCACGGCCGCCGCCCAGGCGGGGTCGCTGTAGCCCAGGGCGTTGACGCCGATGCCGGAGGTGAAATCGATGTATTCCTTACCCTGCGCGTCCCAGGCCCGAGCGTTCTTTCCTTTTACCAACGCCGCGTCCACCCGGCCGTAGGTTTGAAGGATATACCGCCGGTCCTGTTCTTTGATCTCCTGAAAATTCATGGTTTTCACTTCGCTTTTTAGTATTATTCGAATCATGCCAACCGTTTCTTGGGAACGGGAATTGAGCTAAATTGGAATTCGGCAGTCATTCGGGAGCCTCCCCTTTCAGGGGGGGAGCATGCCCCAGTGGGGCATTGCCGCGAACCGACCGAGCCGGCAGGCGAGACAGGGACCATGCGAAGCATGGTGGAGGGGTTTTATTGCGGCTTTTTGCGTAGTCCAAAACCCCTCCGTCATGGCTTACGCCATGCCACCTCCCCTTTCAGGGGAGGCAAGAAAGGGAAAATCCCCTCAGTCAACCTGCCGGTGCAACCGGTAAACTATCGCTTATCCTTGCCCTTTCCAGTATCTAGTATCTAGGATCTAACATCGAATCTAGTACAGCATCGTGCCGATACCTTCGTCGGTGAAAAGCTCCACCAGAATGGAGTGAGGAATGCGCCCATCGATGATGTGCGCCCGGCCCACGCCCCGGCGGACCGCGTCAACGCAGCAATCGACCTTGGGGATCATGCCGCCGGAAATGATGCCCTCCTTTTTCAAGCGGTTCACCTCGCTGACGTTCACCACCGGAATGATGGTGCTCTCGTCTTCCCGGTCCCGGAGCAGACCCCGCACGTCCGTCATCAAAATCAGCTTCATGGCGCCGATTTCGGCAGCGATCCGGGCGGCAGCCACATCGGCGTTGATATTGAACACCTCGCCGTGATATCCTGCCGCCACGGTGGAAATGACCGGCACATAGCCGTTTGCCGCAGCGTCCCGAATGATCCCGGCGTTCACCTCCCGTATCTCTCCCACAAAGCCCAGCTGTTCCTCCAGCATGTCCGCTTTCAGCAGTGAGCCGTCCAGGCCGCACAGGCCCACCGCTTTGCCGCCCGCCTCCTCCAAAAGCTGCACCAGGTCCTTATTGACCTTTCCCGCCAGCACCTGCTGGACGATCTCCACAGTCTCCTGATCGGTATACCGCATACCGCCGATGAAGCGGCTTTCCTTGCCGATTTTTTTCAGCATGGCACTGATCTCCGGCCCGCCGCCGTGGACCAGCACAACGTTGATGCCCACCAGCTGCATCAGCACGATGTCGCTCATCACCGCGCTTTTCAGCTCCGAATCCAGCATGGCGTTGCCGCCGTACTTCACCACCAGGGTCTGCCCCGCGTATTTTTTGATATAGGGCAGAGCCTGTACCAGTACGTTTGCCCGTTCGCTGTTCGAAATTTCCATGTTTATCCCCGCTTTCTCTTTCTCAGGCCCAGGCCAGGAACATCGCCGTACAAACTGCGGCAAACAGAACTACGACCAGAAGGTTGGCCGCGATGCCGCCAAAGAAGACCCGCCGCCAGAGCTTTTCCGCGCCCATGCGCCCTGTAATGGGAAAGCAGACCAGCCCCGCCAGCAGCAGAACGCCTGTCAGGATACCAAAGACCGGCTCCAGGAACAGCTTGCCTATGGCGAAAATGCAGATGAAGGAATCTATCAGAAAATTGAGATACAGCGCCGCCGCGAGACACGCGGCAAGCATGTCTCCCCGGCCCAATTTCCGCGTTTTGCTTTCCTTTGCCATAAAGACCGCCTCAGGTTCGATAATCTCCGTTTATTTTAACATAATCATAGGTCAGGTCGCAACCATAAGCTTCGGCGGAATACTTGCCGGCATTGAGCTCTATCAGAATGCCGATCTCCTTTTCCCCCAGGACTTCCGTTGCCTTTTCCTCAGAAAATTCGATTCCCGCACCGCTTTTGCAAACGTCCACCCGTCCCTTTGCGGACTGGAAGGAAACATCTATTTTCGCCACGTCCACCTCGGCCCCGGAATAACCGATGGCGCACAGCACCCGGCCCCAGTTGGCGTCCGCGCCGAACATGGCGGCTTTCAGAAGGTTGGAGCATATCACCGCTTTCGCCACGGTACGGGCCGTTTTCACGTCCTGCGCGCCGGAGGTCCTGCAGACGAGCAGCTTCGTGGCGCCCTCGCCGTCTCCGGCCATCATTTTGGCAAGCTTCACGCATACCGCTTCCAGGCCTTGGGCAAAGGCTTCAAAGTCCTCTCCCTCTCCGGCGATCTCCGGGTTTCCCGCCATGCCGTTGGCCAGCACGGCAAAGGTGTCGTTCGTGGAGCTGTCCCCATCGATGCTGATCATATGGAAAGAAATGTCCGCGGCCCGGCGGATCGCCTTGTCCAGCATAGCGGGAGCGATGGCGCAGTCCGTCGTCACGAAGCACAGCATAGTGGCCATATTGGGGTGGATCATGCCGCTGCCCTTGGAAATGCCGCCGATATGTATTTCCTTCCCGCCAAGGGTCAGGCTGACCGCGGCCTCCTTGGGCAGGGTGTCCGTGGTCATGATAGCCGCTGCCGCCGCGCCGGAGCCGTCCTCGCGCAGGGAAGCCGCCAGCGCTTCGGCGGCGTTCTCGATGGGCTCAATGGGAAGGGTCTGACCGATCACGCCGGTGGAGGCCACGATCACGTCGGACGGGGAAATGCTCAAAACCTTCGCCGCGATCTCGCACATCCTCTCCGCCTTCTCCACACCGTCCGCGTTGCAGGTGTTGGCGTTGCCGGAATTGCAGATCACAGCCCGGGCCCTGCCGTTTTCCAGATTTTTTCTGGTCGTGAGGATCGGCGCGCCCTTTACCAGGTTGGTAGTATATACCGCCGCAGCCGCGCATTCCTTCCGGCTGTAGATCATGGCAAGGTCCGGCTTTGATTTATTTTTGCGGATCCCGCAGTGAATGCCTCCGGCCAGAAAACCTCTGGCTGCGGTCACGCCGCCGTCTATATAGTTCATAGGATCACCCTTTTTCTTCATTCCTTATAAAATAAAAGTCAAAAGTTCTTTAGAACGCCGGGGGCGCAAACTTCAGCCCGGCCGTTTCCTCTATCCCGAAGGACAGGTTCATATTCTGCACGGCCTGCCCCGCCGCTCCCTTCACCATATTGTCGATGGCGGAAACTGCAATGAAAGTGCCGGTGCGGGAGTCGGTAAACAAGGATACGTCGCAGTAGTTCGTGTAACGGACATGCTTCACGTTGGCGGTCTCCCCCTTCGGCAGCAGCCGCACAAAAAATTCGTTTCCATATCGGGTCTGATAGGCTTCACGAAGCTGTTCTGCGGTCACGCCGGGCTTCAGCCTTGCGTAGCAGGTGGCGAGGATCCCCCGGTTGATGGGAAGCAGGTGCGGCACAAAGGTCAGCTTGATCTCTTGTCCGGAAATTTTGGAAAGGGTCTGCTCCATTTCCGGCGTGTGCCGGTGGTTCGCCACCTTGTAGGCAGTAAAGCTTTCGTTGAGCTCCGGATAGTGGTTCTGCTGGGTGGGCTTTCGGCCCGCCCCTGTCACGCCGGACTTGCAGTCCGCAATGATGCCCTTCGGCTCGATGAGACCGCTTTCCAGGGCGGGTACAAGGGCCAGGGGCACAGCAGTGGTATAGCAGCCGGGGTTGGCGATCAGCTTTTTGCCTTTGATCTCTTCCCGGAAAAACTCCGGCAGCCCATAGGCCGCCTTTGCGTGAAGGGCCTTATCCGTGTATTCGCCACCGTACCACTCCTTGTAGTCGGCCTCCTTTTCCAAGCGGAAATCCGCGCCCATGTCGATAAAGGTCTTTCCCTGTGCGCTGCATTTGGCGGCAAGCTCCTGAGAAAGGCCGTGGGGCAGTGCGGCGAAGATCACGTCGCTTTTCTCCACCACCTGGTCCTCGTTGCCGCACACCATGTCACAGATTTCCCGATAAGCCGGATAGACCTGAGAAAGGGCCATGCCTTCAAAGCTGATGGAGCTGATGGCCGCCAGCTCCGCATGGGGGTGGTTCAGAATGAGGCGGCATATCTCGCTGCCGGCGTAGCCCGTCGCACCCACTACGCCCGCCTTTACAGTTTCCATCGGTCAGTCCTCCTTCAGCAGTTCTAAAATCCTGCCCGCTTCCCGCTCCACGTTCTCAGGAGCCGGGCCGCCCGGTACTTTTCGGCCGTTTACGCACTTTTCGAGGGCAATGGCCCCGTAAACGCCCCGGTCAAAGACGGGACATATCTTTTGATACTCCGCAAGGGGCAGAGTCTCCAGCGTCAGCCCCTTTTCGATGCACAGCGCCACCAGCTCTCCTGTAATGCGGTAGGCGTCACGGAAAGGGACCCCTTTTTCCGCCGTGAGATAATCGGCGCAGTCCGTGGCGTTGATAAAGCCTCCCGCCGCCGCTTTCCGCATGTTTGCTTCCTTGACCGTCATGGTTTCCAGCATGGGGATCAGAGGCGTAAGGCACAGCTTCAAGGTATCCACCGCATCGAACACGGCTTCCTTGTCCTCCTGCATGTCCTTGTTATAAGCCAGCGGCAGGCCTTTCATCATGGTGAGCAGGCTCATCAGATCACCAAACACACGACCGCTTTTCCCTCGAATCAGCTCGGCGATATCGGGGTTTTTCTTTTGGGGCATAATGCTGGAGACCGTGGAAAAGGCATCGTCCAGCTCGATAAACTGGAATTCCCAGGAGCACCACAGCACGATCTCCTCGCACAGCCGGGAAAGGTGGACCATGGTCATGGAGCAGACAAAGGCCAGCTCTCCGCAGAAATCCCGATCCGCCACGCCGTCCAGGCTGTTGCGGCTGATCTGTGAAAAGCCCAGCAGCCCGGCGGCATATTCCCGGTCCAGCGGATAGGTGGTGCCCGCCAGCGCGCCGCTGCCTAAAGGCATCACGTCCATGCGGCCAAGGGCGTCCCTCAGCCGAGAAATATCCCGAAGCAGCATTTCCGCGTAGGCCAGCAGGTGGTGCCCAAAGGTGATGGGCTGGGCCCGCTGCATATGGGTATAGCCGGGCATCACTGCGGCGCTGTACAGCTTTGCCTTTCCGCACAGCACTCGCGTCAGCTCCTTCATCAGGTCATGAAGCTCTGTGCATTCTTTTCGCAGGGTCAGCCGCACGTCCAGAGCCACCTGGTCGTTGCGGCTGCGGGCCGTGTGGAGCCGCTTCCCCGCATCTCCCAGCCGGGCGGTGAGCTCACCCTCGATGAAGGTATGGATATCCTCGGCGTCCGGGTCGATGAGAAGCTTTCCGGCCTCGATGTCCGCCCGTATCTTTTTCAGTTCTTCGCAGATCTTTTCGCAGTCCTCTGCGCTGATGATCCCCTGTCTGCCCAGCATGGAAGCGTGGGCGATACTGCCCTCGATATCCTCCCGGAACATGCGGCTGTCTACGGAAATGCTGGAATTGAAATCGTTTGTCTTTGGATCCGCCTCTTTTTGGAAGCGGCCTTTCCACAGCTTCATACAGCTATATTCCTTTCCTGATCGTTCAGATACCGGAAGGTGATTGGCGCTGCTGCGCAGCGCAATTTTGCGAAGGACATAAATTGGAGTTTAGCAGCGCGCCGCTGCACCCAGGTCGGGAAGAGAGTTTGTGCCAGTTCACAGTTGAAAATCCCGACTGCAAATTGCAAAGCTGAATTGGAGTTTAGATTACGTTCTTGGCTCCCCTGGAAGGGGAGCTGTCAGCCGGTAGGCTGACTGAGGGGTTTCAAAACCAGAACAAAATTTGCGGCAAAAACCCCTCCACCGCTGTTCAGCGGTCCCCCCTCCCCTTTCAGGGGAGGCAAGAGAAAGTAACTGCTAAACTATTATTTGTCAGTTACTCCCGGTCGGGCGGAGAACTTTCCTTTCGTACCAAGAAGGTTTCCGAGTGCCCGCGGCGGCTCGCCGCTAAACTATCATTTATCCTTGCCCTTTTCTAGTATCCAGTATCTAATATTTAGAGTCTAGTATGTCAGTCCCTTTTTCGCCTGCACCTTGATGGGCAGGCCAAAGAGGTTGATAAACCCGGCAGAATCCTTCTGGTCATAGACCTGGTCCTCGTCGAAAGTGGCAATGTCCTCATCGTACAGGGAAAAGGGAGAGGTCACGCCCGCGTCGATGATGTTGCCCTTATAGAGCTTCAGTTTCACATCGCCGGTGACGGTCTCCTGGGTGGAATCCACAAAGGCGGACAGCGCTTTTCTCAGGGGAGTGTACCACTGGCCGAAATAGACCAGCTCCGCGAATTTCAGAGCGGCCTGCTGCTTATAGTGATAGGTGTCCCGGTCCAGGCAGATCTCCTCCAGCTTATTGTGGGCGTGGTACAAAATCGCGCCGCCGGGAGTCTCATAGACGCCTCTGGATTTCATGCCCACCAGCCGGTTCTCCACGATATC
>CAZXLM010000014.1:9161-41525 GCA_964642055.1 uncultured Acutalibacter sp.
AAGGCCGATGCCATTTTCGCCGCCCAGCTTGTTGAGGGCCGCCACCATTTCCACGCCGGAGAGAGTCTTCCCATCCAGCTGCGTGGGAACTCCCTTTTCAAAATGCAGGGTGATATAGGTGGGCTTATCGGGGGCTTCCATCGGGGACACGCCCATTTCCAGAAAGCCCGGCTTTTCATACTGGGGCTCATTCGCGGGGTCCTCCAGGTCCAGCCCCTCATGGGACAGATGCCACAGGTTCTTGTCCTTGGAATAATTGGTCTCCCGGTTGATCTTCAGGGGAATATTGTGGGCCTCGGCATACTCGATCTCTTCTTCCCTGGACTTCAGGTCCCAGATGCGCCAGGGCGCGATGATCTTCATATCCGGCGCAAAGGCCTTGATGGCCAGCTCAAACCGCACTTGGTCGTTGCCCTTGCCTGTGCAGCCGTGGCAGATGGCGTCGGCCCCTTCCTTCTTCGCGATCTCCACAATGCCCTTGGCAATGATGGGCCGGGCGAAGGAGGTGCCCAAAAGGTATTTGTTTTCGTAGACCGCCCCGGCCTTCACCGTGGGATAGACATAATCCTGGATAAATTCCTCCTTCAGGTCCAGCACGTACAGCTTGGAAGCGCCTGTCTTTTTCGCCTTTTCCTCCAGGCCGTCCAGCTCCGTTCCCTGACCCACGTCGCCGGAAACGGCGATGACCTCGCAGTTGTTGTAATTTTCCTTCAGCCATGGGATAATGATGGAAGTGTCAAGCCCTCCGGAATATGCCAGCACGACTTTTTTGATCTCGTTTGCCATTGCAATATCCTCTCTTTTCTTTGCCTGTTTTATGGGAATGTCTATCATTATACACGCGTTTCCGGAAAAATCAAGAGGAAATTGAATATTTATTCATTTTTATGAAAATCCAGTCCGTAGAAAAACTTTTTTAGGCAGGCACACATATTGCTTTTCACCTGCTTGGCCGGTTTTTTCCCGCACACGAGCCCAAAGGTAAAATATGCAGATCGTATGCATTCAAGCCGGCTCCCGAAAGAAAAAATGCGCTTTCGAGAAAAAACCTGTAAGATTTCGGGAGAAAAACGTATAAGTAAGGTGAAGCGGGCGCCGCTTTGGAATTTTGAGGAAGGGGAACTACATAATGGAAGACCGGGAAATATTGGAGCTATTTTTCCAGCGCTCCCAGCAGGCTGTGAACGAATCCCAAATCAAATACGGGGAAAAGCTGTGCAGGCTGGCAGAAAACCTGCTGGGGAACCTGCAGGACGCCGAAGAATGCGTCAATGACACGCTGCTGGGCGCGTGGAACTCCATTCCCCCAAACCGCCCGGACCCCCTGCTGCCCTATCTATACAGGACGGTGCGGAACCTGGCTCTCAAACGCTACCACAGAGATACCGCCCAAAAGCGAGGCGGGTCCGGCTTCGATGCGGTCTTTTCAGAGCTGGAAAACGTGCTGGTTTCCTCCGGCGGCCCGGAAGCGGAGCTGGACGCAAAAGAACTGAGCACCGCTCTCAACGCCTTTCTCCGGCTGCTTTCTCCTCGGGACCGGAAGCTCTTTCTCGGGCGCTACTGGTTCGGAGAAGCCTACGACACCCTTGCCCTGCGGTTAGATATGACGGAAAACAGCGCTATGGTCCGGATCTCACGTATCCGGAAAAAACTGAAAAACTATCTTGTGAAGAAAGGAATGATCTGATGGATACCAAAAAGTTTTTGCAGGCAATGAATGATATCGATGATAAATATATTGCCCAAGCCGATATTTTTGCGCCCGACCCCCCTGCGAAGCGTCCCGTGGTATTCCGTGTGCTCCACTGGGCGGGAGGCGTTGCCGCCTGCGCGCTGGTGGCAGCAGGACTGTGGTTCATGTGGGACATGGGGCTTCTGGCGGATATCAATGATGCCTCGCAGCCCACTTCCCATGCCGCCTCCGCCCCGGATGAGACCGCCTCGCAAGGCGAAACGCCGGCAGCCGCCATGCTGCTTTCCGAAGACGACGTTTCCATTGACCGGGTGGGAAATCTGACCTTCTCCGACCCGGAATTTCAGGAGATGTACCGGGTGTTTCTGGAGCATGAGCCCACCACCACCGGCGAGGACATGGAAAGCTTACTCCCGGCAGGCTCCAACGACGGCTCCGCCACCCGGGTGCTCACCCTGACCCTGCCTCTCTATATCGTTGAAAAGTATCGGGTGGGAGAACGCACTCACATTCTCTGCGAACTTCAACACACAGATTATATTTTCCGCAAACCGGCGGATGACGAAAGCCCTGCCTACCTGGAAGTCAGCACGCGGTTCGGAGATCTGGCGGGCGCGATTGGCTACTATGACGAAAACGGCCGGTTCTTCGCCGAACAGCCCTGGTATTCCACTGATGACGACCGGCATTTCGATTCCATTCAGGAATTTACAGGGCGCACTGACAAGCTGCCCGGCGAGCACCCGGAGGACCAGAAAGACGTCAACGAAGACGCGTATCTTGCCAATGAAAAGCGGGAAGAACTGTACAAGACCTGGGAAGAAAACGGCGGCGAAGAATTGATCCACAAACTGCTCTATTCCTACCTGGAACAGAACAGCCTGACGGAATACGCCCGTCTCAAGCTTCCCGGCGCTGTGGATTTCATCGAGTTGGCACCCGATACGGCGAAAACCAGCGATTATAGCGGCGATTACAGAGACGCCGTCAGCATCGATGAATACGGCAGCCTCTCTTTCCTGTACGAGGACTACCAGGAGATCTACCGGGTCATGAGCGGTGAAAAGCCGGTTGAGACCGGCAGCGAAGCAGTTTCCGAAGCGGCAGACGATTCTTGCGTACAGACCCTGCGCATCACCTTACCCTGCTATGTCATACAGCAATTCACCAGGGAAGACGGAAACGCCCATATAGTGTTCCTGCTGGAAGAAATCCAATACGGCTTCTTTGACCGGGACGGGGTAAAAACCGTCCGGCCCATCGGCGGTTACAGCGATGTGGCAGGCATTACTGCAGAAACTCCGGTTTCCGCCATGTTCCAGGGAATAGACGCCTGGTACCCTGAGAGCGGGGAGCGGTACCTGCCCTCCATTGCGGAATTCACGGGGCTTACGGAAGACGAGGCCTCCACACTGCTGGAAAGAGCGGAACGAGAAAAGTTTTCCGGGAACGCCTACGAACTGCTGGACGCCCTGACAAGCCACCTTCTGTATGCCTATATGGGCCAGAACAACATGACAGGCTATGAACTGGACGGCCGTCAAATTACGGACGACACCCTGCACGAGGCCGCCACGCGCAACGCCACCACAAGCGCGAAGATCCGCATGGAGCAGGCCCAGCGGGAGGAAGCAGCAAAGCAGGCCGATACAGGGGTAAGCTCTATGGCAGATATGGCAGGATTGGAAACCGAAGACGAGGTGCGTCTGGAAGCAAAGATCGCAGCTCAGGATTATGTAAACCAATGGCTTTCCGATAGAGAGCACCCGCTTTCAGAATGTTTTTATCAGGACCTGAAGGTGTGCGCTGTCTCCAAAGAAGGAACGTATTTCCGTATTTCGCTGCGCATGGTGTTTAAGCCTGAAACCGAAGAAAGCCTTTCCTACTGGTTGGCAGGAAACACCAAAGAAGGCACGGGCGAAAACGAGGGATATCTCACTGCCGGGCGTTTTGTGGAGGTAGAGAAGCTCGACGGAACCTGGACGATAACCGACCACGGCACCGGCGGTTTTGCCACCGGAGCAGAGGGCATTCAGGAGGTGGACTGGGCCATCGGATAAAAGCGTGCCTCTTCCCCAAAAAAGCAGGAGCCCTGAACCAATGCGGTTCAGGGCTCCTTTTGCGCTTTTCTCTGGATTCAGGCTTTTATCTCGTATTCCTTTACGACTGCGTAAAGCCGGTCCCCTACCCGGGCCGTCAGGCGCAAGCCTTCTCCGGTGTATTTCTCGGAAAGCACCGCCCCCTCCTGCCGGAGCCGGGCGGCCAGCCCGCTTTTGGCAAAGGGCAGCAAAAGCTCTATGTCAAAGGTCTTCTCCGGCAGGTTGTCCTCCACCGCTTGCAGCAGTTCATCGATTCCCTGTCCGTTGAGGGCGCTGATGCGCACCGCGCCGGGAATGCGCAGAGCCATGTCCGGCTCCTCCACGGCGTCCCACTTGTTCAGCACGGGGATCACCGGCCGCTCCCCGCTTCCAAGGCTTTGCAGCAGCTCCTCCGTCACCCGCAGGTGCTCTCCGGCTTCAACGCTGGAAGCGTCACAGATATTCAGCAGGATATCCGCCGTAGCCGCCTGCTCCAGCGTAGATTTGAACGCCTCCACAAGATGGTGAGGCAGCCGCCGCACCAGGCCTACTGTGTCGATGAGCACAACCGTCTTCCCACTGGGCAGCTTTAACGCCCGGGCAGTAGGGTCCAGCGTTGCAAACAGCTTATTTTCAGCAAGCACGCCTGCCTGGGTCAGCCGGTTCATCAGAGTGCTTTTCCCGGCGTTTGTATATCCCACCAGCGCCACAGTCACCGCACCGTCTTTCTTCCTGCGCCTGCTGATCACGCTCCGAGCCGCCTCCACACCGGCAAGCTGCTCCTTCAGGCTGTCGATACGCCTGCGGATATGTCTCCTGTCTGTTTCCAGCTTGGTCTCGCCCGGCCCTCTGGTGCCGATGCCGCCGCCCAGCCGGGACAGGGCGGTACCCTGTCCCCCCAGCCGGGGCAGCAGATAGCGAAGCTGGGCCAGCTCCACCTGCAGCTTCCCTTCCCGGCTCCTGGCCCGCTGGGCGAAAATATCCAGGATCAGCATAGTTCTGTCAACGACCCGCACGCCGCACAGCTCTTCCAGGTTTCGTATCTGCGTAGGCGAAAGCTCCCGGTCAAAAATCACCAGGTCAAGCTCCTCCCGTTTTACCAGCGCCGCCGCTTCCTCCGCCATGCCGGAGCCAACGCAGGTGGCGGTGTCCGGAGAAGGGCGTTTCTGCATCATGGTAAAAGCCGGGTCCGCTCCGGCGCTGCGAGCCAGCTCCGCAAGCTCCGCCAGAGACGCCTCCGCGTCATACTCCCCCGTATCCAGCGAAAGCAGCAGAGCGCGCTGAGGCTTTTCCTCATTTTCAAACATTCCTTCTCCTCCTTGCCTTTGCTTTATGTAATCATACATCAGAAAGGCTGTTCCGTCAATTCTCCGCGGGAAGGAACAGAGCCAGATAGTAGGTTCCGGTGTCGTTCAAATGAAAGACCAGGTTTTGATCCTTCGTGCTGTTCATGGAATGGACGGCCCACTGCTTGCTTCCCTTTTTGGACTCCACGCCTCCCGCTCCCAAATAGTCTCTCTGGCTGTCCCCTATGGACCAGAAATCCCAGTAAACGTCAGTTTTCCCGTCCTCCCGCCGGACTGTCGCGGGGTGGTCGCCGCACAGAACTATAATGGCTCTGGCAGTCGCAGGGGCCACCGCGGTCCGGGTGGCGTTCCCTGTCCCTCTGTAGACCGACACCCAATAGGGCCGGGCCAGAAACTCTTTTTCGTCCGGCGTAAGGTGCAGCGCCGCCTCCGCAATATGTCCGCCCACAAGCTGTTCCAGCCGCTCGTTGTCCTGGCGGAAATCCAGACGTTCCGGCCGGTCGGTACTTTCCCACAGGGAAAGGCCCAGCTTTTCCGATTTTCCCGATGATGCCATATCAGTTCTCCTCCTTTAACTCTTCCAGACCGTTCCTGTCAAGCTGCTCTATTTCCGTCCAGCTGAGTTCCCAGCCGTCCAGCGTTTCAAAATCGGGAGTTAAGACGTCCAGCGCCGCCCAGTTCACGCTTTCGTCCCATTCCCAAGGGAGATGGGCGGGCAGTACATCGTCCAGCTCCCGTTTCGCTTCTTCCTCCGTGATTCCCAAAAGCCGGCCGACAAGCACCCGGAGCCCGCCGCTTTCCTCCAGCACCTGGCCGGCCACCCCGGCCGCCCCCAGCATAGGGGAAAAATCTCCGGGCCTGAAGCGCCCGGGATTCATGGAAAACCGCTCCCCCAACGCCTCCCGCCTGTCTTCAACTGCTCCGGCGGAGGGCTGAGGCCGGAACAGCTTTTCCCAAGCTGCCAGCCGCGCCTCGGAAGCGGTAGAGACGAACAGGTCCGAAAGTAAAGCGTCTACAGCGTTCTGCAGCGCGTCCAGCCCCGCTCCGCAAGCGTTTACTTCCCAATCCGCCGAGGTTTCTCCGGTCAGCCGGTACCCGCCTGTGCCGTTTAAAATATCCCTCATTCGCTTTGCCGCTGCGTCTCTCATGGCAGTTCCTCCACCGTCACGGTCCCCAATACGGGAATCACGCTGTCGGAACCAGCCACTTCCCGGACGCTGGAAAAAAATTCCATCTTCTTCACCGGCGCAGCGTTCAAAACGGCTTTTTCAAGCTCTCCCAGATACACCGGATCCCCAACGGAAAGCCCTGCGAAATACGCGGCGACCGCCTGACAGATCGCTTCCTTTGCCACATCGAAACCCGCCCCCGGTTTCAGGGCGCACCGGAGGCCCACGTTTACCGTCCGCGCAGTGGCGGCCTGCACGTTCACCGTCACGCCGATCTCCCGCAGCTTTTCGTATTTCTCCGTCAGTTTGTTAACGGTCTCTTCCTCCGGCGGACCGCCTGTTCCCCAAATGTACACGCCCACCGTGCCTGCTCCATCGGCTCTGGGCTTTACTCCCGCGGCGCTGACGCCGTCACAGGAAAGGGCGATATCCCGGTAATAAGCGGCATTGGTTCCGTTTGGCAGCGCTGCATAGGCGGCCAGCACCCGGGATCTGTAGCTTTCGTCGGATTCCCGGTCCGAGCCGCCTGTGAAGGCCGCCTTGTTCGTAACGTGATTGATGCCGGAAGGCGGCGTTGTCATAGTGGTGATGTACCCCGCCCCGGCGTTTCCTTCCACGCCGCCCACCGCCGCTTGGGCGGGTACGCTCACGCTGAGCTCTCCCGCGTGCAGTATTCCCTCTTCCAGGGTCTCGTATTCCACCGGATCGTCTCCGGGAACTGCGCACACCGTCCCCGCGGGAATGATCAGATCGAAGGACAGAGGCAGATACCTTGAAAAGGTCAGCGTTCCCCGGGCATGCTGTGCTTCCCGCCTGTATATGCCGCGCTGTTCTCCGTGGCGGTCCAGCCACTCTCCTGCGGCGGTTTGGGGAAAAGCCTGGCGCTCCAGCCAGTTAAGCTCCGCCCGGAGCCTGTACAGCTCTCCCGCCAGCACCCGCAGCCGCAGGCCCGTGTCCGAAACGTCCTCCGGCCTGTGCCCACTTTCTCTTTCATAAGCACTTTCCATTTCCGACAAAATTTCCTCATACGTCTCCATAAAAGACCTTTCCCCTTCCCAGCGGCGTGCCGACTGTAAATTCAATTCTGCCGTCCGCCGTAAATCTGGCCTGTTCCGCCGTGACCCCCGGCATATCCATCAGGCTTTCGTTTGCCAGAGAAACCGCCTGTTCCTCCGCATGCTCCCCTGTCCGGTCAAAACTGTGAAGCATGCTGCCAAGCTGCCGGCCGTAAGGAAAGCTTCCCTTGGGAATGCTCAGACGTAGAGCGGCGTTTTGCAGCAGCTCCTCCTGCGGCGAATTGCTTTCCGGAAGGCCGTTTTCGTGCAGGGCGTACACGCCCTTTTCCAGCTTCAGTCCCATAGCCGCGCCTCCTTTATTGGGGTGAAAAGACCTGTCCGTTGATGATGACCTCTCCGGAGCTTTTCAGCAGGATCTCCGCGCCTCCGGCGGAATACAGCCGAACCTCCCCCTCTTCCAGCGTACTGTCAGGGAAAGAGGATATCCCTGCGCAGAAGCCGTCCAGCATAACGGCCTTCCCGCCCTGGGCGGCCAGGCTGGAAAAGCCGTAAGGGAACAGCGTTTCCGGCGACCGATATTCGTTTTCTCCCTGTACGGTGAAGCTTTCGCCGCCTGTCACTTGTCCACTGCTCACCCGGGCTCCTTCCCGGACCCGCAGTTGTTTTGTCAACCACATGCCTCTTCCCCCTTTTCCAAAACCAGCCGGGTGCGTTCCCCGGTTTTATCTCTGCGGTACTGAACGCTTCTGACCGGACAGTTTGAAAACCCGCCGATCCCCGGCAGCCTGACAGAGGCGGAAACGCTCTTAGGGGGCCACCATGCCCCGGCGCAGGTCACGGTCAGCAAAAAGCTGCTTTTTTCCCCCTCCGCCAGCACCTGGCGGGGATCTTTCCCACTTTGGGCACTCAGGTATCTTTGCCGTTTGATCCCCTGTTCTTTTCCGCGGTAAAGGGTGTCGTAGCCGCCCCGGCAGCTCTGCTGCCAGACCTCTGTGATCCGCTTGCAGGGCAGCAGGTTCAGCTGGGCCGAAATCACGTCCTTCAGCTCCAGGCTTTTACCGGACGTGCCTGCGCACTGCACAAGACCGTTTTGGTCCACAAAGGGCGCAGTTCCGAGAAAATCGCCGCAGAACCGTTCCAGCACGGTCCAAACGCTCTCCCCCTTTTCCACGGTCAGCTCTCCCCGCTTCACCTCCCTGTCTCCCTCTCCCAGGGCGAGGCCAAGCGGCAGCAGGAGTTTCGTTTCCAGCAGCGGCAGAGAGGGGGAGGCAATATTCACCGGCGGCGCTTCGTTATCCAGCAGCAGCGCCTCCAGGCTCCTGCACACCAGCTCCACGGTGAGCCCGCCGGAGGAAAGTGTGGTATTCTGTTCGTCCACGATCCCCCGGAAAACCGTTTCGCCCCTTTCGGACAGATCGATCTCCCGCAGCTCCTCCCACAGGCGGTCCGCCGGGAATTTCACCCGGAGCAGATCGGCCGGTGCGTCCCTGTCGTAGGAAAGGACGGTTTCCGCAGCTTCTCCTAAAAGCAATCTGTTTCCTGAGACAGCCGTTCCCCAGAAGATCACGGGACCACCACCTTCTCTCCCGCTTTCAAACAGGCAATGTCCCGGATATCCGGGTTAGCCTTTGTCAGCTCCTCAACGGATCTGCCGTACCGCCAGGCGTAGTCCCACAGGCTCTCTCCGGCGGCGGCCCGGTAGGTCCCCGCGCCGTCATGGGTTTCTCCTGCCCGCACTTCCAGGAAGGAAAAGCCGTATTTCACTAAGCTTTCTCCGGAAACGCCGATCAGCTTCAGGCTCTCCATGACCGCCAGAAAGGGCGTCTCCCCCGGAAGCCGCAGGCTGCCCGGTCCACCCTGGAAGTAGGTCTCCTTCAGGGCGTTCCACTGCTCCCAGCAGTCTTCCCCGGCAAAATACCCCTCGCCCGTCACCCTGCGCTTCTGCTGGCCCAGGTCCTCGGCCCTGCTTCCCGCGTAGGGCAGCACGATCTCCCGCAGGGTCCTGGCGGCGCTGACCGTCAGGGCCGTAGGGTTGTTTCGCCAGATAAAATCCTTAAAGCTCATTCCCATCAAATTCATATTGATCCCTCTTACAGTTTTACAGGATACCGTCTGCTGTCCCGCTCAATTTCCAGGGACAGTTCTTCCGCCCGTTCCACGCTTTCCATGCCCGCACCCCCTTACGCTCTGCGTTTGGAAACGAACACACCTTTCCGCAGGGTATCGGAAAGGCTTTTCCACCGGCAGCCCGTATATACGGCAGCCGGTCCCTCTCCCAGTTCCACGGTGAAACCCGCCAGCCGGTCCAGCCCGGAGACGTCCAGCCCATTGAGTTCCACCGTATATTCCGTTTCTTCTCCCAGCGCAGCGAAGGGCTCCGTTTCCCCGATGGAGACCAGCTCCTGGGATCTCCTGTTCACCGTGGTTTTAAAGCCGGTCACGCGGTGCTCCACGCCGCCCAGAAGCACCTTGCAGCCCTGGACCTCGATGCCGCCGGTCCGGGAGACAAAGGACAGCGAGCAGGCGACGGTCATGAGCCCGGTGGTCCCGTCCCGCTGTGCCGCTCCCCGGGATATGGCGGAAAAGCCCGGGTATTTTTCCCCGGCCAGCGTACACATGGAAACGAAAAGATCCTCCGCCTGCCGGGCGTCCATATCCTCCGAAAGGAAGATCCGGAACAGGAGTTTGATTTCTTCTGAATCCGCCTTCACCGTTTCACCGTCCACCTCGCCTGTCACAGCGGGCCGCCGCAAGAACCGGCTGCCCGGCTTTCCCGTATAGGCTCGGAAAAAATCAGCTTCCTGAATTTCTTCCCTGAACAGGGACAGAAGCCCGTCCAGCAGCTCAGCCGATCTCATCTTCCTCTCTCCCTTCCAAAAGCATTCTGACGCAGAGTTTCCTTTCGCCCAGGAAAATTTCGCGCGTATCCAGCACTGTATAACACCGCCCAGCCTGGGTCAGCACGCCGCCCTTTGCATGGGCCGTCTGCGGAAGATATCCCAAAAAGCGGTACAGAGGGCGGTTGAGATTTCCCAAAAGATGGGGCCTGCTCCCAGGCTCGCCGCTCTCCTGCCGGAGAGCCGTCACCAGCCCTTTTCCGGAAAGGATCTCCCCCTCCGCCGTTTCCAGCGTGATCTCTCCCGCCCTCCGGAATATCCGAAACGCATCGGGAAATCTTTTTTCAGACCTGTCCAAAGTAGAACGCCCCCTCTCCCAGAGCGGCAAAAGCCGCCCTGCGCTTTTCCTCCGCCAACGCTTTGGCTTTTCGTGAGCGCTCTCCGTCTTTGATCTGCACCCCGTCGGCGGAAACGCTTTCCGGCGAAAGCGCCTCGTCCGTCAGCACCAGCTGATAGAACGCCCCCGCAGCGGCCCAACTCTCCAGCGCGGAGAGACGCCGTTCCTCTGCCTCCGGATCATCGTCCCGTTCCCTGCGGTTTCCCAGAAGAGCGCCCGCCTTCTCCGCGCATTCCCCACAGAGCTGGGCGCACAGCTCCGCCCGCTGGCCTTCCCCGTCCGGGTCCTCCCCACTGTAAAGATGAAAGCGCTCTTTTACCCGTTCTGTATCAAGCTTCATCGTTTTCCTCCCTTACAGGAAAGCGGGAGAGCGTTTTGCTCTCCCGCTCCCGGTGATCAAACGGCGTCAATTCTCAGATCGTAGACGTATCCGCAGCTGCAGCCGTATAGGAAATTCCCTGGGCAGCGCCTGCGTAGATCCGTGCAAAACCGGCGATAACGCTGATGGCCGCCCGTTCCAGCTGGCGGTCGATGAGCTTGTCATATTCCGTGCTCACATCGCCCGCCTGCACCATTTCCAGGGCACAGTTCTTATCCAGCGCCACGATCTTTCCGGCTTCCATACCGGGAATGTGGATCAGTTTCGCCCCCAGCGGTGTACAGAGCCTGCCGGTGCCCTGGAAATTCATGCCCGCCTGAGCGTCCTTGAACTCCGTGATTTGCAGCAGCTTTTCCATGGCGTCCGTTCCAGCGATAACGGTGTTCAGCGTGTAGGGGGAAATTCTGCCCCACAGCTTGATGAAATCGCTGTAATTCGGGGTGCCGCTCTCAAACGTGACGCCGGGCTTTGCGCCGTCCCCGTTCAGCAGGACGTCCACGGCGTCCTGCATCTGGGCGGCGGCGATGTGGGCGCCGATCTGCCGCAGCGCCACGGTGAAGAGATCCAGCTTCTGGAAACGCAGGGCTTCGTAGGAGCTGACAAGCATTCTGCCGCGCTTGTGGAGCTTTACCAGCCCGCCTCCCGCGCGAATGACAGTGGTGGGCAGCTGGGCCCCCTCCGCTACAGGTTTGAGATCCTTATAGGATCCGTCCTCATCGGCGGTGATGGTCCGGTAGTCCATGGCGTCGATCTTCGTGACCGTCGCTGCAAGGTCCGAAGCCTTGGCGGAGCTTTCTATGCCCTGATACACCGCCCGGGAAACATATTCCGGGAACAGGGCCGCGCTGGACGTGGTGCTGAAGAATTTCTCCACCGTATCGGAGCCGGGACCGCTCACCCTGATGCCGAAGCGCTTCAGCTGGCGCTGGTAAGCGTCCAGCCCTTCCAGAGCGGTGCCCCGGTAGTTTTCAGAGCTGTCAAGCTCCTCCAGCACCTGTGTAAAGCTTTTTCCAGGCACGCCGTACATGCCTTTTTCCAGAACGATCGCTTCAAAATTTGCCATATTGGCTCTCCTTCCTTTCCTCTGCTAAGCTGTTTTCTGTTTTATGCTTTCCGCTCCATCCCTTACAGGATCACGCCGCAGACGCCGTCTTCCACGTCTGTCACCAGGCAGCCCCTGCCGGTGGCGAGAACCGCCAGCTTTCCATCGGTATTCATGGCCACATGCTGATAGCCCACGGTCAGCGCGGCGACACATGGCAGCTTCACATAACCGGACGTCTGCACGGAGGCATACCCGCCCCGGACCCCAAGGGCCACGCCTACGGGGATCTCCTTGTCCTTTGTGCAGGCGCAGACCTTCCCATTTCCGCTGAGCGTCACCGCTGCGCCGGGCTTTACGGCCGTCGCGCCCTCGGTCTCCGCCTCAAAGGTGGCCACGGTTTCTCCGATTCCCTCGAATGATACTTTCATACTTCTTCTCCTTTTCTCCAGTTATATTTTGGAACACGCCAGAAAGGCATTTTTCCCCTCAGATCCGGTACGCGCCGTTAGAGCTTTCCTTTTTTTCAACCCGTTCCGGCGCAAGCTGCGGGCGCAGCGGCACAGCCTTCCTGGCCATGGTCTCGTAAGCTTTTCCCAGCTGGGAAAGCTGGGAAAGAGACAAATGCTCCACCGCCGCTTTCATCACTTCCTTCGGCACCTCCGGCTGAATCAGACCGCTGTACCGCAGGATATCCGCCTGCATGGCGTTCCGATAACTGTCTCCCCAGCCCGCCTTTTCCTCCAGCTCCGCTATTTTTTCCCGAAGCTGCCGGGCCTCTGCCGCCGTCAGTTCCAGTCCCCGGCCGCCGCTCTCCTTTAGGCGCTGCACTCCGTCCCCAGTCTCCGCTTCCTCTCGCCAGCCCTTGCGCACCCCGGCTTCCCGCTGGGCGGGCACGGCCACAAAGGAACATTCATAAGCGTCCACAGGGTCTTCCAGCACCCGGCTGCACAGCTTTCCCCCATACCTTTTTCCCTTCCGATGGGAACAGCTTTCCTCGCCGCAGATGCCGCATACGGAGCGCCCGACGGAGCAGCTGACGCTGACCTCCTTCAAAATGCCGCTTTCGATGAGCTCGATAGTTTCGCCGTTCTTCTCCGTTCTGGGCAGATAAGCCCGGGCAGTCAAGCGCACATAGGGCTCTCCGGTCTGAGTGACCCGGCCCTCCACCTGTTCCAGTGCCGTGTCGTAAATTCGCGCGGTCTGATTGGCGCTTTTCCGCTCATGATCCAGAATGCAGGTCTTCCCCGGAAACAGGTTTTTCAGCTTTTCCAGCGCCGCCGTGGAAAACTGCTCAAAATCACGGTCCACCTCGTTGTCGCACAGTACCAGAGAAAAGGTGTACACCTCCTCCGGTTTGTACTCCCGGCGGGTATAGCGGTTGATCTTTTCCATCTCTTCGGCGGCCGCTTCCCCGCTTTTTACTACATAACCTTCTTTCATGGCCTCATTCCTCCTTTTTCAAGCCTTCCTCTATCTGCCTGGCCCGGGCCGTCATGTACCGGGCGTTCGCGTGGTCAACCTCGTCCTGCATGGTGATCTCGTCCCATTCCACCCGGCATTCCGCCGAATACCCTTCCAGCTTCAGCCAAGTGCCGCATATCTTCTTGACCACCGGCGTCAGCAGCCTGCGGTACGCGTCCAGCTCGCTGGTGAGGATATCGGCCTGCTGGCTCGACATTCGCTCCGTAGACGACCAGGAAAGGCCCAGCAGAAAGGGCGGGAGTCCCAGCTTTGCCACGATTTGTTCCAGCATCTGCCGGACGGGCACCTCGCTGTCAAGGATCTGGTTGTCCGCGCCGATAGCCTTGATCGAAACGTCTCCCACGGCCACAAAATCTCCCGCTTCTCCGCTGCGCATGGCCTTTTTCCATTCTGCCGCCATCTGCCGGGCGCGGTCCGCAGCCGGGAAGCTTCCAGTCTCTTCCGGCTTGCAGGTGACGGCAAAGCGGACCTTGCCGAGCCTTTCCCAGTTGACGCCCAGCGTTTTGTAAATTTTCAGCAGCACCTCGCTGACAAAAGGAAGCCCCCGCAAAATCGACGTGCCAAAGGGGCTGCCGGCAGGAGGATTCAGTGCGGATATAAGCAGCAGCTGGGGATAAGGGCATTCCCTTTTCTCTCCGGCTGACAGCACGGACACACTCAGCTCCAACGGACCTTTTTCCTCCAGCTCCAGATGGTCTAGGCTGGCGTTGTACAGCGCCCCTATCCGCCCGCCGGAGACCACCATTTCCCCCACGGCGTTTCCGAAGGTCAAAAGCTCTTCCAGGTACACGCCGACAAACTCGCTGATGCCCCGACCGGCGGCGTTCACCTGCACGGTCTCCAGAAATTCTCTGAGCTCCGCCTGCGCCTCAGGGTCTTCACAGAACACCTGAAATTCCCCGATCAGCCTGCGAAGTTTATAAATGGCGGCGTCGATAATCGGCACCGATCCCCGAAGCTCCCTGTACAGCGCCCGCTCTCCCGGCCCCCCAGGCAGAGAGCGGACCGGAAACCAGCTTTCCGACGGTCCGCTCTGCACGCTGAGAGCCGCCAGCTTTTCACCACGTTTTGAAAAAACCACCCTGTTACCTCCATTCCTCGTTTCTTTCCACAGCGCAGAAGGCCGCGCCCGCCTGATCCGTTCCGGGCAGAAGGGTGGATACGAAATAGCGGATATCGTCCATGGCGTGGTCGTTTTCCTTGACCGGCGCATCCCGGGTCCGGTCGTCGCTCCACCTGTACAGGGAAAATTCCCGAGCCGTATCCACACAGCTTCTGCATATCCTGATCCTCCCTTCTTTCAGTGCCGTGCCCACCTGCCGGATACCGTCCAACACATCGTTTTTTGCGGGGACGGCCTGAAATCGGCCGTGCTTTCCGATCACCGCCAGAAAACTTGCGGCGCTGGGGTCCACTGTCACCCTGCGCACCTTTTTCCCGGCGCAGAGCTGTTCCAAGGCCCTGTAATGCTCCTCGTCCGTGCGCTGTTCCCCAGTGACCCGGGAGGCGTAATAGTATTCGTCCACCCGGTACCAGCAGCCGTCCTTTAGGCCCCACAGCCCAAAGGACGCCGGGTTCACCGTGCCGTAATCGCAGGACACGGCCCAATCTTCCCAGCCGCCCTCGGGCACATCGCACAACAGCTCTCCGGCAAAGGGATAGACAAGCCCCTGGGCCGCCACCCATTTCCCTTCAATGAACCGCTGATAGAACACGCCGGAAAAAAGCTGGCGGTACCGTTCCCTCGTTTCCTCAGACAAGGAGGGGTTGTCCCTCATGGTAAAGTGCAGATACAGGGCGTTGCGTTCCTCCCGCTTTTCGATCCACTCCCTGTAAAACCAGTGCCCAGGGCTTTCCGGATTACAGTTGAACCAGAATTTGGCCCCCGTCACGGAGCACCTGGCCAGCGCCTGCTCCACGAAGGAGCGGGGCATCAGGGCCACCTCGTCGAACAGCACCCCCGCCAGGGTCATGCCCTGGATCAGCGAGGCGGAAGATTCGTCCTTTCCGCCAAACAGATAAAATCTGTTCCGCCTTCCCTTTCCCGTCAGCAGGATCAGGTTCCGGCTGACCTTGTCCTCTGCGGAAAACCCAAGGCTTTTCAGAACGGGCAGCAGCTCTGTCACCAGGTTCCTGCGCACGCTGTTGATGGTCTTGCCGCACAGCGCGAAGGAGCAGTCTGAAAATTCTGAAAAGGCCCAGAGCACAAACGAGATGCCCATACACAGGGTCTTTCCGCTGCGTACCGCTCCGTCGCAGATCAGAGCGTCCCTGCTGTGATAGGGGCTTTTTCTGCCCCACCAGCATAGGGCCTTCATCTGCTTTGGAGAAAAAGGCGCAAGCTTCACGGTTCCTCACCCCGCAGCGCTTCCGAACCCTTTTGCAGCGCCTCATAGAACCCGAAGGGCTCCTTTTCCTCCACGTTCAGCTCCTGCATGCACTGAAGCGCTCGGATACGGTCAAAGAACTTGATCTCCATTCCGCCCTTGACGCGCTTAATCTCCGAAATGCTGAACAGGTCCATATCTTTCAGGCCCCGGGGCTCGATATCCTCGCAGAACAGCAGGCGCACCGGGTCGCTTACGCTTCCGAAAGCAATACGCTGGTAACCCCGGAGGATCTCTTCTTTCGTTTCCTTTTCCATGGATCCCAAACCTTCCTCCCTTCTGAAACCCACCCTGAAAAACAGAAAAGTTGCCCTCAAAAGAGCAACTTTTCAAAAATCCGGAAAATCTTCCGGATAAAATTCTTTCCTTTATTTAAAATTCTCTTACTTCCAACCGGCGCATATTGATTTCTAAAAATCCATAGTGTATGATAAACTTACAACAAAGAAAGAATGCGCGGAAATGAATTTTCAGAAAGGCAGATGTTCTATGGCAGATTATCAGAATTACAACGGCCAGCAGCCCAATGGCCAGCAGCCCATGTACAGTCCGCCCCAATACCAGCCTCAGACCGGTATGGAGCCCCCGCCCGGCTATGCGCAGAAAAGCAGGATAGCTGCCGGGATCCTGGCTATTTTGCTGGGCACTTATGGGATCCACAGCTTCTATCTGGGCAATACCTCCCGGGGCCTGGCCCAGCTTTTGATTGCCGTGCTCGGCAGCGTGGTCACTTGCGGGATCGCCGGGCTGGTCATCATGATCTGGGGCGTTCTGGACGGCGTCAAGCTTCTGGACGGCCGGATCAACGTGGACGCCAACGGCGTTTTCCTCAAGGACTAGGCGTCTTTCCGAAACCTCATCTGAAAGGAGACATTATAAATGACTGATTTTGACAATAGAGAAACAACAGGCGCTCCCGAAGAAGCCGCACCCGCCGAAACCGTTTCCAACGAAGCTCCTGCCCCCGCTTCCGAACCCGTTCAGGAAGCCGATACCCAGCATTCTGAGGCCCAAAAGCTTGAGACCCAGCAGCCTGCCCACGAAACCGCGCCCACGCCCCACCTGACCCTGGAGCCGGATCCGGTACCCCCGGAAATTCCGGAGAAAGAGCCTGACATTCCCGGATCGTCTGCGGAAGCCTTCCATATGCCGGAACCTCCGCATGCGCCGGAGCCGCCCCGCCAGGAGCCTGCGTACCAGCAGACGCCGCCCGATTACTCACAGCCTCAGTACGGCGTCCCCCAGTACGGTGCGCCCCAGTACCAGCAGAACCCCTACGGGGCTCCTCAGCCCTATTATGGCAAGCCCCTTTACAATGTACCTCCGGCAGGTTACGTTCAAAAAAGCCGCCTTGCCGCCGGTCTGCTTGCTATCGCTTTCGGCGCGTTCGGCGTACACAATTTTTATCTGGGCTTTAATTCCCGGGCCATCGTACAGCTGGTGGTCTCCCTGGTGGGTATCATACTCTGCCTTGTCTTCATCGGGTTTTTAGCGATCCTCGGCATGTATATCTGGGCCTTTGTGGAAGGAGTGCTTCTGCTCTCCGGGGCCCCCTCTCGCATGTACGACGGCAACGGCGTAATCACAAAGGATTAGCGATTCCGAGTGAGCCTTTAGTTGCCAGCTGATTAGTTATTATTTTAAAAAAGAAGCAAGCAACCCCCTCTGTGTCTGCACAGAGGGGGTTATTCACTCTACTTAATTTAAGATCAGGGCTGGAACGCAAGCTTTGCCTTTCGCAGGGCCAGTACCACCAGGGGCAGCAGCACCAGCTGGATAATGATCCCCGGCAGGGCGGTGACAAAGGAAGCCGTCAGCCACATCTGCATGGAATACTCCCCGGCGTGGAAGATCAGAGCGTTCACAATACCGTAAACCACCCTGCCAATGAGCATGGCGCCGACCAGGGAAATATACACGTTGGCGATCTGAGAACCGGTGCGCACCAAAATGACGAGAAGTCCTGCGATAAAGCCGTAAACTGCCAGCTCGCAGATCATGCTGGGCAGAACAGCCGCCGGAGGCATGCTGGTGATCAGGCTGGAAAGCAGCGGCGTCAGTATTCCGCAGGCCAGCCCGTAAGCTGGTCCGCACAGAAGACCGCAGAGCAAAACGGGAATGTGCATGGGCAGTAGAACGCTTCCTGCATTGGGAATACTGTGGAAAGCCACCGGCAGCACGATCCCCAGCGCCACACAGAGAGCCGCTATCACCATTTCCCAGATGTACTTTTTTGTTTTCGTCATAGAAATTTCCTCCCATATCCACTTTTTTGCACAAAAAAGGCCGCGAAAGACAGCCCCTTCGGGGGCCTTCAGCCTTCGTGGCCGTTTTTTTACTGCTTTTGTATAAAAACGCGTCGCAGACAGCGCGTTCAACATTGACCGGCTTGACCGGCGGGCCTGTCTCTTCCTGAGAAAACCCTTACTGCTTCTGCATACCGTGTGAGTATAGCAGATTTTGGAGCCTCTGTCAACCCCGCTTGCAGGTGATGACCGTCACATCTCTGTGCAGCTGAAGCACGGAGGCCGGGACCTGGGGCGTCACCTTACCGTACATGGCTTCGTAAATGATGTCCTTTTTCTCTTCTCCGGCGATCAGCAGAATGCGGGCTGCCTTCATGATGGTGCCGATCCCCATGGTGATCGCCTTGGTGGGAACGTCTTCGATACGGTCAAACAGCCTGGAATTTGCCTGAATGGTGCTTTCGGTGAGCGCTACCTGATGAACGTATCGCGGAAAACTGTCAGCAGGCTCGTTGAAGCCGATGTGTCCGTTGTGCCCAATGCCCAAAAGCTGCAGGTCCACGCCGCCCAGCTTGTCGATCAGCCCCTCGTACCGAAGTCCTTCCGCCTCCATGTCAGGCGCCATTCCATCCGGCAGGAAGGTGTTTTTCTTATCGATATTCACATGGTCGAACAGCTTGGTATTCATAAAATACCGGTAGCTCTGTGGGTTTTCCGGCGGCAGGCCGCAGTATTCGTCCAGATTCACCGTACGGACCCGGGAGAAATCCAAGATTCCCCGCCGGCAGTTCTCCACCAGCTCCCCGTATGCTCCCACCGGCGAAGATCCGGTGGCAAGCCCCAGCACGCAGTTTGGCTTCAGAAGTATCTGCGCGCCAATGATCTCGGCGGCAAGCGCGCTCATTTTTTCATAGCTGTCCGTTTCAATGATCCTCATAACACATGGTCCTTTCCCAGAAAAAATTTTACATATTTCCAGACAGGTTTCCCTGTCAGCCGTCACAAGAAGCCGTATCCTGTCTTTGACGCTCCGGCAGCTGCGCTAAAATCACCGCTCCAAATACCAGCCCGCACCCAAACAGCTCCCTGGGGAGCATGGGCTCCCGCAGGACTGCCCAGCCTGCCAGCGCGGCAAATACAGATTCCAGGCTGAGGATCAGGGAAGCCACTGCGGGCCGGGTGGTTTTCTGTCCCAAGATCTGCAGAGTGTACGCCACCCCGCTGGACAGCACGCCTGTGTACAGCAGCGGCCCCCAAGCCGGCAAAAGCTCTTCCCAGCGGGGCGTTTCCCAGAGAAAAGCCGCGGCAGTGGAAAGGAGCCCGGCCACAAAAAACTGCACACAGGAAAGCAGCACGCCGCTTACCTTGGAAGAAAACCTGTCAACGACCAGAATATGGAAGGAGAAAAACAAAGCGCTGGCGATCACCAGCAAGTCCCCCGGCGCAATGGAAAAATCACCTTTTACACTGAGACACCATATGCCGGCCAGCGCCGCGGCCGCAGCCACCCAGATCTTCCAGCCCGGCCGTTTGCCGGTAAAAAGTCCCAGAAGGGGGACGATCACAATGTACAGCGCCGTGAGAAAGCCCGCTTTTCCAGGGGCCACCGTTTTGATGCCAGCCTGCTGCAAAAGGCTGCCCGCGCCCAGCAGGATACCACACAGTCCGCCTCCCAGCAGCAAAGGCCTGTTCCTCCGCCAGAAGGAACAGGTCGTCTCTTTCCCAGAGACTTTCTTTCCTCTGGAAAACAGAAAAGCCACAGGCAGCAGGGCGATCCCGCCGATAAAGCTTCGGGCGGCGTTGAAGGTGCACGGGCCGAGATAGTCCATGCCCACGCTCTGGGCTACAAAGGCCGTTCCCCAGATAAAAGCGGCCAGCGCCAGCAGCAGCGGCCCCAGCCGGGAGCTGCCCGGCGTCTTTTTTTCAGAAACGCTATTCAGGCAGACCCTCTCCTTTTCCCGTTTTTTTGTCCAAATGTTCCGGGTTGTCGCGGGTCAGATTTTTCATCCAGTTAAAGCGGTTGATCTTTACCACAGCTACAAAGCACTTTAAGATCTGGTCGCTCTTCAGGCAGGCGAACACCACCCAGGGAGCGGCGGCAAAATGCTGCGCCAGCAGCGCCGACGGGATCACCACCAGGAACACGAAGATCGTGTCGTTTTTAAACACGAAGGAAATATCCCCGCCGGATTTCACCAGTCCGAACAGGCAGGCCGCCTGATAACAGGTGCCGACGATCGTCACGGAGATCACATTGATAAACTGCCGGGAATACATCTGCGCCTCCGCGCTTGCGTTGTACAGCCCGATAAAGGGGTCCCGGAACAGCAGTACCAGCGCGCCGGAAATAAGCCCCACGAACAGGAAGATCATCTGCACTGTTTTCGCGTATTCCTTCATCTGCTGATAGCGGCCCGCGCCCACCGTCTTGCCGGTGATGATCCCCACCGCGGAGGAAAGGCCGTTCATCCAAACGTAGATCAGGTTGTGCAGCATACCCGTAATGCTGGTAGCGGCAATGACGCCCGCACTGTAGGAACCGAGAATTTTCGTGTTCGCCAGCATATTGACGGACCACACCACCTGGCCGCCGATAATGGGCAGGCCGTAGCGGACAAAATCCTTCAAAAGCTGTCTGTCCGTATGAAGCAGATCCCGAAAGCCAAAGCGCAGCTTCCTGTCTACCGCGAACACATATACCACGCTCACCAGCATTTCCAAAATTCGGGAAGCAAGCGTAGCAATGGCCGCGCCCTTTACGCCCAGGGCTGGGAAACCCAGCTTGCCGAAGATCAGAACATAATTCAGAGAGATGTTGACCAACAAAGTCATAATGGATATGTACAAGCCGATCTTCGCCGTCTCCACGCTGCGCATGGAGGCGATCATCACCTGAGAAACACAGAAAAACAGATAGGTAAAGCCCACGATCTGCAAATAGGCCGTCCCTTCTCTGACCACCCCCGGCTCGGAGGTGAACAGGCGGATCAGAGCCTCCGGGAACAGCACCGCTGCCAGCGTGGTGACGATACCCACGCCCAGGGCGAATTTCACGCCGATGGACACCACCTTGCGGATACTGCCCGTATCCTTCCTGCCCCAGTACTGCGCGGCCAGGATCAGGATCGCTCCCTCGATACCGGCCACAAACATCTGCAGCACCGTCTGCATCTGGTTTCCCACATATACGCCTGAAATAGCGTCGTCTCCCAAGGTGCCGATCATCAGGTTATCGGCGAAATTCACCGCAAAGGTGATCAGATTTTGCAGCGAAATGGGGATCGCCAGCGTTACCAGATCCCGGTAAAACGACCTGTCCCTTGTAAAAACAGCCATATTTTCTCCTCCGGACTTTCTCCGTACATCTTCCCTTTTCAGAGAAATTATACACTACCGGCAAACCAAAGTAAAGCGGATTTCCGGCAGAAAACGCCCGGCCCTGAAAACAATTTCAGAGCCGGTGCTTTTTTTCTGATTTGCTTCAGCCGCTATTCCTGGGGCAGAGCGGTCGTGCCCCCCTCGTCTTTGGGCTTCGCGCTGTTTGAGTACAGCTTCCGCTGGGTATCCGCATCCGCAACGCCCGTCTCCTCCAGGCCGTTTACCCGCTGGAATTCCCGAACGCACCCGGCGGTATATTCTCCGTAATGGCCGTCGTATTCCGTATCCAGATATCCCAGCTCGTCCAGCCGGGTCTGCAATTTCAGCACTTCCTCGTTCTGGTCCCCCTGCTGAAGCGTTTCATAAACCGTCGTATCGGCCTCCAGCGCGGAGCTTGCCAGCGCAGAACTCACCGCGGAATCGATTTTGTCTCCGGGATTGGCCACAGACATGGAATTATCCTCGTCCATCTCCGGGAAGCAGGCGGTGCTGATCTCGATAGCGGCTGTCACAACGGTCCTGCCCTGCCATTCCATGCGGTCGGGAGACATTTCCACGATGCGGTTATTCTGCACTGCCTGTAACTGCGCAAACCGGCTGTCCTGCCGTATCTGGCTTTCCAGCCCCGGCATGCAGAAAATCACGTTGGGATTCGACATGCGCAGAACGTCAAACTCGTAGGCGCCGCCTGTAAGGCTTTTAAAAACATTGGTAGCCCCGGCATAGCTCATGACCGTGCTGCCAAACATGTCCCCTGTCACGGCGCTGCCGTCCAGATCGTAAAGATAACAGGCGGTGATGATCTTTTCCTTGGGCACCACGCGGTTCAGATCGTCCAGCGTGGTAAAGACGTCCTGGGCGGCCTGGATCCCCGCGTCGTATCCGGCGCCGCCCCCCGCAAAAGCGGAAGAAACCTGGGAATACAGCCGTTCAAAATCTTCCCGGTCCGTGGCGGGCGTTATGGCCAGCGCGGTGATGCCCGCGCTCTCCAGGGCGGAAAGCATACCGTCGCTGAAAGAATCTGCCAGTACCAGATCCGGTTCCAGAGAAACCACCGCCTGAGGGTCTCCGCCGTCGATCTTCGTCAAAGCGTTAAGGCTTTCCTGGGTGCAGTCCTCCGTGACCGCCGTCAACTGCGTCTCATAGCCCAGCTCTAAAATAACATCGGCAAGGCTGGGAGAAAGGGATACCGCCTTCTGGGGCCTGGCAGAAACCGTCACGCCGCCCACCTCCACGGGAAACTCGCCTCCGACCGTCACACCGGATACAATGTCCCGCATCTGAGAGCAGCCGGCAAAAGCGCACAAAACCACCGGCACACAAAGCAACGCCGCCAGGCGGCGGAAAGAACAGACAGATTTAAATTTCATCAGGAGCCAACTCCTTTTCCTGAAAAATGGAGCGCTCGCTGAACTAAAAAGCGCCCGCTGAAAATTTTTGTATTTATGGTCATATTTTACCCTCAACACCCCGGATATGTCAACCTTTTGCCGAAAATACTTGACTTTCCCCCTTCTTCGGGCTAGAATATTACAGTAATTCGGGCTTTTTTCAAAGGGTGGGAACCGACGGTTTTCCGCTGCCTGTGCCTTTTTGGAGCTCACCGGGGAAAGCTTCCCTGCGGCATTTGTAAAAAGCATGGCTCACCTTCGCCGAAATCCGAAGCACTGTAATGTGGAGACGTATCGAAGTGGTCATAACGAGCTTGACTCGAAATCAAGTAGTCCGCAAGGGCTCGTGGGTTCGAATCCCACCGTCTCCGCCACACCTGCGGTGAGCAATTCGCGAACCGCAGGTTTCTTCTATGCTTTGCAGCGCAGCCTGCGCTGAAAATATTTTTTTGTGGCAGGACTACAGGGTGGTTCGTACCGTGCAAGAGAGCTGCAAGGGAAACTTTGCGGCTCTTTTCCATATAATTACAATTTATAATTGCAGAGAAGGAGCATATCGATGAACCGTGAATTTTTGAAAGATCTGCTGGCTGCGCCCTCTGTCAGCGGGTATGAAGAAATGATCCAGAAAAAGGCGCTGGCTTTTGGCAGGGAGTTTACAAACACCCAGCTCACCGACCCCAGCGGCAACGCCATTTCCGTTGTCAACCCGGAGGCAAAGCACAAGATACTGTTGTGCGGACACATTGATGAGATCGGGTTTGTGGTGACACACATAGACGATTCCGGCCTGCTCCACCTGATGGGCGCCGGCGGGGTATGGCCCCGGCTGTATATCGGCTCGCCTGTACAGGTGTGGCATGAGGGGAAAATGATCAGCGGAGTGATTGCCACCTCGGCGGATCTGGTCAAAAAGGACAAGACCGAGGTTTCCGACTTGCTGGTGGACATCGGTGCCAAGAGCCGGGACGAAGCGCAGAAAGCGGTTGCTGTGGGTGACCCGGTCTGCGCCGATGTGCAGGTGCGGGAACTGCTGAACGACTGCTTTACCTGCCGGGCGCTGGATGACCGCACCGGGGCTTTTGTGGTGCTGGAGGCTGCCAAACTAGCCGCTACCAAAGGCGCCGGTATCGGCATTTACGCCGCGACCACGGTGGGCGAAGAAACCACGGGCCGGGGCGCATACTATGCGGCGGCGCGGGTCAAGCCGGACTGCGCTGTTGCCGTGGACGTGACCTGGGCCAGTGACGCCCCCGGCACAGACCCCGGCGAAACGGGGGAAGTCAAACTGGGCGGCGGGCCGGTGCTGTGCATGGCTTCTTCTGTCAATAAGAAGATGAATAAACTGCTTAAGAAGGTTGCCGATGAGTTGGGCATTAAGGTACAGTGGGAAATCGCCACAGGCCGCACAGGCACGGACGGCGACACCGTAAATCGGGCTTATGAAGGCATTCCCATGGCGCTGGTGTCTATCCCCTTGCGGTATATGCACAGCTCCGTGGAGGTGGGATGCTGGAAAGATCTGGAGGACTGCATCCAGCTGCTGGCGGCGTTTTTAGTGCGGCTGTCAGACGAGATGGCGAATGGATTTGATTTTTGCACGGTGAAAATATAGGTGGCTGCCATGGAATATACAATGGGCATCGATTTGGGCACGTCTTCTGTCAAGGTGGCTTTACTGAGCCGGTCAGGGGAAATGACAGAAGCAGTGAGCAAAAAATATCGGATCGATATACCCGCGTTGGGCTGGGCCGAGCAAGACCCGGAGGAGTGGTGGACTGCTGCAAAAGCCGCAGTGCGGGGGGCTTTGCGTGCCTGCGGAGCGACGGGAAGTCAGGTGAAAGGCATCGGCTTTTCCGGGCAGATGCACGGACTGGTGGCGCTGGAAAAAGATGGAAAGCCTGTCTGCCCCGCCATTATCTGGGTGGACCAGCGGGCCGGGCAGGAAAGCGTTGAAATTCAGAAAATCGCAGAGGAAAACGGTCTTTCGCAAAAGCTGATGAACCGGCCCATTCCAGGCACTTTGATTTGCTCTTTGCTGTGGCTGAAGCATCATCAGCCTGCCCAGTTTGAAAAGATACGGTGGGTCATGCCGCCCAAAGATTATCTTCGGTATCGGCTGTGCGGCGAGATCCTTACAGACGAAACGGATGCGTCAGCAGCGCTGGCTTTCTCGGTGGCAGACAGGCGCTGGTGCGGGGAATTGCTGAAAAAACTGGATATTGACCCGTCCCTTTTCCCGCCGATCGTAAAACCATATGAAATCTGCGGCAAAGTCACCCCGTGTGCCGCACAGGAGATGGGCCTGGAGCCGGGCACTCCCATGGCGTCTGGCGGAGCAGATTCCGCTATGCAGTTGGTGGGCAACGGCGTCATCGCTCCTGGGACGGCGGCTTGCAATATCGGCACAGGCGCGCAAGTGCTGGCAGTTGCCAAACACCCGGTCTTTGATGCACAACTGCGTTCCCAGACATTCTGTCATGCGGCGGAAAACACCTGGTATCTGCAATGCGGAACGTTGAACGGCGGCAGCGCCTTGAATTGGTTAAAAAACCAGGCTGTGGACAGCAATACTGATTTTGACGATTTTCTCCAAACGGCGGAGGATACCCCGGCAGGCGCGGAGGGGCTTCTATTCCTCCCCTACCTGGCCGGAGAGAGAAATCCGCACCTCGACCCGGACGCAAAAGCCGTCTTTTTCGGGCTTTCCATAAAACACAGTCAGGGCCACCTTATCCGTGCGGTAATGGAGGGCGTGGCGTACAATCTGCGGGAATGTATGGATATTCTGCAATCTCGGGGCTTGGCCATGAGTCGCTTGATTGCTTCCGGCGGCGGCGCAAAGGGACGGCTTTGGCGGCAGATACTGGCCGATATGTTTGACACGCCTGTGTACACCACCAAAACGGCCGAGGAAGCCTGCACAGGCGCGGCTATGATGGCAGCGGTGGGAATCGGCTGGTATGAAAACACAGCCGGCGCTGTGGAAAAAATCGTCAAGATGGAAGACGAAGTGACGCTGCCGGTTGCAGCTCATGGGTTGGTGTACAAGGAGAACCGTCAGCGTTTCCGGCAGCTTTATGAAAACACGCGAGACTTGCTGTAGCCTTATCGATTTGGAAAAGAGAAATTCCGTAATCAATTCTCGACAAGCTGACGTATTTTGCCAGCATCCCCGATGAAGCGCAATGTGCAATGAGCTCTACTTTGCTACAATACTGATGCTTACACTGGCGATGGCTCCCCTCCGCATCTAATCTCCCACCATCTGTAGTGCACAGCCAATCAGCTCAGCGGCAAGCTTTATGGACAGAGCGTCAGGATAATCGACCCACTTCCCTATCGGAAATTCTTGAAACGCTGCACAATTCTCTGGCGCAGGCTCAATCAATTTCTTTCCAGGCCTATAAATGCCCTGCATTGACCACCAGATGGTTTAAAAATTCTATAGTGACAATTACTGTTAGGAGGTGCTCGTATTGGGTTCCGTTTCTGCAAATGTGGTTGAATGGTTAAACAGCGGCGAGTACCGCGTAGAGATCGACGAAACGCGTACTGCCATTATGCGGGATTCGCTGGCTTCCAAAACCGAATCCCAAACAGCATCCGTATTTGAAAGTGAACTTTACTTTTTGATACGAAACAAGACTGGTATCAAACTTTCTTATTCCAAGGAGAAATCTGTCAGTCCTATAAAACACAAATTCGGCTCTCTTCGGAAAAGGAAATCTGGAACCGGTCGATTGGACGCCGTTGTCAACAGTCTGGTAATTGAATATAAACATCATGCAAAGCTGAACACGAAAGAGCAGTTTCAGAAAGCCGCACAACAGACGGTAGACTATCTGAACGCTCTCTATACCGCAGAAAACCACAAATACAGCGCCATACTGACCGACGGCATCAGGATCAGTTATTTCGTTTTCGTGGGTGATGAAGTTCATTATTCGTCGTTATCACCCCTGTCAAACAACGACATTGATGCTATTGTAAAAGCGATCCTTACCAATGATAAAAAGCGCTTTGTTCCTGAAAACATTGTAAAGGATTTTTCGGTATCTCCGACCGTAAGTTCTGTTTCCAAGTCCATCGCTTCAATTTTGTATGACGCTCTGAAACGCCATGCGACTGAAAAGACACACATGCTGTATGAGGAATGGAAGAACCTTATGCACTTGTCTGTCGACGATAACGGGAAAGGAAACGACATTGCGAAACGCAGGAACGATCTCTCGCTGATTTTTGCAGACACAATAAATTCCCCGGAAGCGGAGTATAGGGCTCTTTATGCGTTACAGACCACTTACGCAATTATCGTAAAGCTGATTGCCTGCAAAGTGGTGGATAAGTTAGAGTATAACCGCAGCGCAAAACATTTTTATGATTTAACCAGCATTACTTCTGAAGAATTGCGTAATTTCTTTGAAAAAATGGAAGACGGCTATTCTTATAGAAGTAGCCAGATTTTCAACTTTCTGGAAGGCGATTTCTATTCTTGGTATGCAGATAAGAAGCAGTGGTCAGCCAATTTCTGGAAGCTGGCTCTAGAAGTCATAGAGATCATCGACCAATATTCCTCTTTCAGCTTTAATATTACCTACCAGCCCATCGATATCTTTAAGGATCTGTACATGGGGATTATTCCCAGATCCATTCGGCATTCTATGGGGGAGTATTTCACGCCGGAATGGCTGGCGGATCACGTTGTAAGCGAAAGCCTTTCCATGATTCCGAACAAGAACTGGAAAGCAATCGACCCTTGCTGTGGATCAGGAATTTTCGTAATTTCACTCATCAAAAAAATCGTAGGAAATATCAATATTCAAAGCTTATCAGAACCAGAAAAGCAGAAAATCCGTGACAACATCATCAGCCGTGTTTACGGAATCGATATCAATCCACTGTCGGTTTTGTCCGCCAGAGTCGGATATTATCTGGCGCTGCTGCCTTTGGGGCAGTTATCAAATGTGGAAATTCCGGTGTACCTGGGAGATTCCGCGATCATTCCCGCAAAGGAAACAATCGGCGGTATAAAGTGTTACAAATATTCCATTTCCAACCAAAAGTCTCCCTTTGACATCGTTCTGCCTAAAAGATTCGTCAAAAGGCGGGATTTTGGAAAGGTGATGAGCCAGCTTCAATCCTGTGTAAAAACGGGAGATGAAACCATTCTTTACACCGCCCTTGAGGACAAGCTTTCAGAGCGGGAGCGAAAGTCCGTTCCGCTCACCACCGCGCTGAAATCGCTTGCACACAATTTAACCGAACTGCACAAAAACAACTGGGACGGCATTTGGATAAGGATTGCTACCAATTTCATGCTGATCGCCCGGCTGGATTCCTTTGATTTGATTGTGGGCAATCCACCGTGGGTCAAATGGGAGCATCTTCCTGCAATGTATGCCAGCAGGATAAAGGAACTGTGCACCATTAAGCATATCTTCTCAAACGATGGACAGTTTGGCGGCACACAGCTGAATATCTGCGCGCTGATTTCAAATGTTACAGCTTCAAACTGGCTGAACAAAAATGGAGTACTTGCTTTTCTGATGCCAGACAGCATTATGTCGCAAAATTCTTATGAATGGTTCCGCCGCTTTTATATAGATTACGAGCAGAAAAGCCGGCTGTATTTGCAGTGCATTGACAAATGGGAAAGTCCTCTCAGGCCCTTCAGATGTGATAATAAGCCGATCACGCAGGATTTTAATACATATTATTTTTCCTCTGCCGCTGTGAATTACAAAGACGGCATTCCGGTTCGCATCATTTCAAGGAAAAAAGACGCTGTCGACTTGGAGATCAACAGATGTTCTTCCTTCGAGGCCGCCAAAGCACACTTGATTTTTAGGGAAGGCCGGGCCGTGCAATTATCTGAAAACTCCACTGCTTTTTCCTACATATCCGATAAATATGATTTTTCTGAAATAATCGGACCGACTTCATATTTGTATCGCACAGGCGTTGAGTTTACGCCGCAGGAGCTTTATATGCTCACCGGTGCCGGAACCTCTGTCCAGCCAAATCACTATCGCTTTATAAGCAAAAAATTTCAATTATCCAAATACAGAATAGAAGACACTCCCGTAAACGGCTGGGACCTGCCGGTCGAATTTATTTACCCAATCGTTACCGGTCCGGATATTGAACCTTTCAGATATCGCCGCAGCAATGATTTTTGCGTTCTGCCCTACGGTAAAAGCGATACTTCAAAACCAGTGGGCATAAAGAAGATGGTAGCGGAAAACAACGAACTGTTTGATTATCTTGTCAGTCACCGGGATCTGATAGACCAACAATCGGAGAAAAGCAAACAGATGCACCGAGGCGATGCATTTTATGCGCTATCCAAAATAGGCCCGTACACTTTTGCAAAAAACATTGTCGCAGCAAGGGACAACAGTAAATTCTGCGCCAGCGTCATAAAGAAAGCGCTCACACCCTGGAACCAATTCAAGCAGACGATCTGCGTCAAGCATACAATTATCATCAGTCAGGATAAAACCGGGCGCTTCATTTCTTCGGCTGAAGCGAACTATATTTGCGGCATTCTCAATTCAGATATTGTCATCTCTTATATCCATAGTTCCTTTAAGACAAACGGATTCAGTCTGAACAAATCCAATCTGTATCTGCCTCTTTATGACAGTACAAACCCCATCCATAAAAAAATCAGCGCTATTTCTCTTCGCGCTTCAAAAGGTACCGGAGACACCACGCTGATACAAAAGAGGCTTTCAGACCTGTATCTGGAACTGTGCCGGGAAAGGAACAAGACTAATTCCTCTAAGCCTTGAAAACTCCCCGTAAAAGCCGGACTATATTTCACACCCTAGCGTGCTGATTCGGTGGTTGGCCTGTCTGTCAACCGGCTTATAATAATAGGTGATTTTATGATTGGCGTTATAATTTATCTTGTAAGCATTTGCATAGTTTGCTTTTTGATAGTAAAATTGAAGAGAAGGAAAATGACAACGGCAAAATGCGTATTGCTTTCCTGGATACTTGCTACTGTCGTCTTTTTACCATTATACTGGATATTGCCTGATTATATTGCCCCACGATATCCTACTGCCGAGGAAGCCTTTCTCAACTCTGGAAAAGGAAAAATCATTACAACTGCAGAAGGGGAACAATCTGCATTCGTTGTTTATCGGCAGTTTTCCGGGGCATTTAGTACTGCTATTCTCCCAAAAGACGATAAGGGCTACTGGAATTCTACCCACATTTTCTTTCAAAAAAGGAAAAACTCCATTGTAACAGAAAGCGGCGGTCGAATTTATTCCGTGCAATTTCGCAACACTTCCGATTTATATCTTTGGGGAACCGGCTTAGATCCTTCAACCCCCTGCCTGCTTTCTGACAACCAATCTATAAAACTTATCGAAGTGCCCGATGGCGCTTACAAAAGTTATTTGTTTTGCATGTTTATTTCAAATGCCCCAGAAACGTTGTCTATTACCATCAACGGTAAAAGCTACTCGCTGTTCTAGCTCTTTTGGCTTCTGTTTGAACATACGCCGACACCGGCGCGGGGGTCGAGACCTATACCTATGACACGGCGGGAAATATGCTGAGCCGCACTCAGAGCAGCACGACCAAAACATACCAGTACGCAAACACCCAGTGGGGAGACCTGCTCACAACGTATTACGGCCAGAAGATCGCCTACGAGGGGCAGACCTACAGCACCTCCAACACGGTAAGCGGCACGCCGGTCAGCGGGAACCCCATCAGCTATTACGGGGCCGGAAACAGGCGCTGGAACATGACCTGGAAAAACGGCCGGCAGCTTGCAAGCGCTACCAGTACCGGCAGGACCGTTTCCTACGAGTACGACAAAAACGGCCTGCGCACCAGTAAGACGTACAACGGCACAAAGTACAGCTATGCCTATGCTGGGAACAAGCTGGTTTGGCAGGGCTGGAACGGCAACGAGATGTACTTCTTCTACGATTACGCAGGTACTCCTGTTGCCTTCTGGTACTTCCCGAAGGGCGGAAGCCGTATAACCGGATACTACTTCACGAACCAGCAGGGCGACGTCGTGCGGATCGAAGACCCGGACGGAAACGTCTTAGCCTCTTACGCCTACAACGCCTGGGGCACCATGTATAAGTCCTCCGGCACCATGGCAAACATCAATCCCCTGCGGTACAGAGGATATTATTACGATGCCGAGACCGACTTCTACTATCTGCAAAGCCGGTACTACGACCCCATCGTCTCACGGTTCATCAATGCAGACAGCTACGCTTCCACCGGCCAGGGCTTCCTGGGCTACAACATGTTCCTCTACTGCGGCAATAACCCGGTGAACAGAACGGATTCAAACGGCGACTTGTCCCAGAGACTTGATTTTAATACATGCGGTGGAGGCGGCGGTGCAATTTTAATTGCGGCCGCAATATATGGTGGAGTTGCTATTTATGGGACAGTATCTTCTGCCATTGCGGCAGGTCAGGACGCGTGGAATAAAGCAATTTCACAGACTAACGCAAATGCTCAGGAAAAGGAGCAGGAAAAAGATATTGCCCCATCAAAGCCCCGTCGAGACCCCGTTCACCATATTGTTGCAAAAGCCGACCCTCGCGCAGCAGAGTCGAGAAAGATACTAAGTGACGTTGGTATAGAGCCTATGTCCGACTCAAGGAATCTTGTGATATTACCGCAAAATTATCATGCTTCATTGCACACTACTGCATATCACAACTATGTTACTGAAAGATTGCGGCCAGTAGCAGGAGACAAGGTAGGGGTAGAAGCTACATTAGCTTCACTTAAGATAGAAATCATTATTCGTTTGACTATGGGAATCAGGTGGGATTAGCTGTTGTTTCCTAATTTGTAGTATTTGGAGTGTTTTAAGATGATTGATTTGCAGGCATATCTTGAAAAGAGATTACGGAATATTATGTCAACTTGGAATGAGCCCGATATCTATGCCATTTCATTTTTTCTTGATTCGAATGAAGCATATGAATATAAAGGCTATTCCAATGTAACGGAATTTCATGTGAGCTATAATACAGAAAGTGACTGTCCTAGTACAGGAAAGTTATCGGAAGAACGGTGGAATTATGCTTTTTGGCGTCAAAACGAAACACCAATCATAGAAGCTGATGATAAAAGCGAGGGTATGAAGCTCCTTTTTGAATGGTACAAGGAAAACGGCATCCAAAATATTGGATATGAAAATGGTTGTGCCGATTACGATACCAAAATGCGATATATCGGCAAAGGTCCTGTCGGATATTATGAATTGCTTTTGGAAATAACGGCAGTTGCAGCAAAATTGCAGAAGAGCGGCTATATTAAGGATAAATTTGGCAGCCCGATTCCCATTATCATTCACGATTTGGAATATCCTTGGTATAGTATTGAAGCCACTCGAAAAGCCAATCCAAACGGAGAAGCGGACACATTTTTTGTCGCGATGAAGGGACTTGGCATGATGGGCTAACAAGCCGGCAGCTTGCAAGCGCTACCAGTACCGGCAGGACGGTTTCCTACGAGTACGACAAAAACGGCCTGCGCACCAGCAAGACGTACAACGGTA
>CAZXLM010000015.1:0-41524 GCA_964642055.1 uncultured Acutalibacter sp.
GAAGAAGTAAAGGCCCTTACTGTTCTGGAGCTCTCTGAGCTGGTCAAGGCTCTGGAGGAGGAGTTCGGCGTATCCGCTGCTGCTCCCGCCGCTGTTGCTGTTGCCGCTCCTGCCGCTGGCGGAGCTGCTCCTGCCGCTGAAGAGAAGAGTGAGTTTGACGTGGTTCTGAAGGCTGCTGGCGCCAACAAGATCAACGTCATCAAGGTCGTCAAGGAAGCTACCGGCCTGGGCCTGAAGGAAGCCAAGGAAATGGTTGACGGCGCTCCCAAGACCATCAAGGAAGCTGTTTCCAAGGACGATGCCGAGGCGCTGAAGGCAAAGCTGACTGAGGCTGGCGCCGAGGTCGAACTGAAGTAAGTTTCATCTCCGAATTCAGAAAACGGGCGGGGCCGATCGGCTCCGCCCGTTTTTATATTTCCAGACCTCCGGTTTCCCTTGACTTTTCACGCCGCCGTGTTAGAATGAAACCATCAACTGGGCAAAGCCCATAAAAAGGAAGGAAACACAATATGCAGGACAAATATCTTGGCATGACGCCGCCCATGGGGTGGAATTCCTGGAACACCTTTACCTGGAACATCAACGAGGATCTGATCAAAGAAATGGCGGACGTTATGGTAGCTTCCGGCCTGCGTGACGCTGGCTACGAATATGTGGTGGTCGACGACTGCTGGAGCCTGAGGCAGCGGGACAAAAACGGCAGCTTGGCCCCCGACCCGGAGAAATTCCCTCACGGCATGAAGGCTGTTGCAGATTATGTTCACAGCAAGGGCTTGAAATTCGGCATGTATTCCTGTGACGGTACCCACACCTGCGCCGGTTATCCCGGCAGCTTCGAGCACGAGTTCCAGGACGCCGCCGCTTTTGCTTCCTGGGGCGTAGACTATTTGAAATATGACAACTGCTATAAGCCCCGCCATATCGACGGCGAGATCCTTTATAAGCGCATGTCCCTTGCCCTGCGCAACTGCGGCAGAGATATCCTTCTTTCCGCCTGCAACTGGGGAAACGACGGCGTGCACAACTGGATCCAGGGCTCCGGCGCCCAGCTGTTCCGTTCCACCGGGGATATTCAGGATAACTGGGAATCCATTAAGAACCTGGCTGTATCACAGCTGGATAAAGCCGCTTTTTCCGGTCCTTACTGCCACAACGATATCGATATGCTGGTGGTGGGCATGCACGGCGGCAGCAACAACGAGTACATCGGAAAGATAGGGGGCTGCACGGACGAGGAATATCGCACCCACTTCTCCCTGTGGGCCGTCATGAACTCTCCCTTGATGATCGGCTGCGATATCCGTTCCATGAGTGATTTTACAAAAGAAACGTTGACCAATCCCGACGTGATCGCTATCAATCAGGACATTGAGTGCCGGGGTCCGTATGTGATCGGCCAGTGGAACAATCCGGAGGCGGTATTCGCTCTGGTAAAGCCCATGTCAGACGGCTCCCTTGCCATCGGCCTGTTCAATCTAGGCGATGTGAGAAGTGAAATGTCCCTTCAGTTCTGGGATATGGGGATCCCTGCCGCAGAAGGGCTGGGGCTGGAAATGTATAATTGCTGGACCCATGAAAATGAAGGCGTGTTCACCGAACGCTACGCGGCGCAGCTGGAAGCCCACGGGTGCATGGTGTTCCGGGCCAGACTGGTGAAAGCCCGTTGAGCAACTACAAAACCTGCCGCCAGTGCGGCGAACCTCTGGAATCGGACGATATCGCCATTTACCGGAAGCTTGTGTACCGCGGCGCGGAAGACTTTCTGTGCATCGGCTGTCTGGCAGAATATCTGAAATGTCCCCGAGAGGAAATTGAAAAGCGGATCCGCTATTACCGGGAAAGCGGAGAGTGTACTTTGTTCCGGTGAGAACGCCGCTTTGCGCTGCGCAAGGGAAATTTTTATCCGTTTTGTGGAAATTCTGCCCAGATTTCAAAAATAAATATGAACATATTGTGAATATTTTGAAATAGGGTTGCAAATGTGGCAAAGGCATGATAAAATGTAACCAAATTGTAACACTTGTCATTTACATGTCATCTTTTCAAGGGAAGGGAGCGGAACGAATGCAGCGCCGGATCTGGAAAAATCTGTTGACCTTTGTACTTGTTCTGATCCTTACTGTCGGCACGGTGGCTGCGCTGAGCATGGCTACTGCTGCAAAAACCGAGACCGCGCCTGCCCGTTATTCTCAACAGATCCAGGAAGCGCGCGCTCCGTCTGCTACGGAGCTTTCCGCCGCTATCCCGGAGAACACGCTTTCTCCGGTGGTCAGCGTAGGAGCCTTCGCAATGATTCTTGCCATTCCCGGCATAGGCTCTTTTCTGTTCCTGCGTTTTCGGCGCAAGGGGCGTATCCCGGAAAAAAAGCCGGGACGGCGTTACAGCCCCAGAGCTGATATGGCTTTCCACAGAATGTGATCTTCACAAAACGCGTATAAGGGTTTTCGTCCTTTCATATTTTACCTCGAACAGGGCCGGCTGAGAAGCCGGTCCTGTTTTGTCCGGTAGGCTCCGGTAAAGTCTGCGCCGTTCCGCAGGCACGGCAGGGGCAGGATTTTTTCTGGAAAAACATTCCTGAAAGCGGGGAGAAGGGCCGTTTTTCCCATCGGACCGGGACTTTTCGACGGCCGTTATCCGAAAAGAGCGGCGCGCTTCGGGAAATTCACAGAAAATAGCTTGAATTTTTCCTGCTTTCCCTGTATCATTAACTTAGGTTTATTCTGCTGTGTTGGAGGGACTTTTTATGGGCACTTTTATAAATAAAATGAGGAAGGCGCTTTCGGCGCTGTTGGCGGTTTGTTTTCTGGCGGCGGCCCTGCCTGTGGGGGCGCTGGCCATCGAGGTGGATTATGAGACTGTCGCAATTTGCGGCGGCTTTATCCGCGTGAACCGCTATACCGGCGTTTTGCAAAGCAGCACGCAGAATCTGACCGGCGATTTGGTAATTCCCGAGGAAGTCCACGATGTGAAGATCACTTCCATTGCGGATTCGGCCTTTTACGGCTGTGAGGCCCTGAACTCCGTAACGGTGCCCTCCTCTGTTCAATCCATCGGTGACCAGGCTTTCATGTCCTGTCTGGCGCTGAAATCTGTCACGATATCTGAGGGCGTGCGCTCTTTGGGGAAGGACGTTTTCCGCTATTGCTATTCGCTGACGGACGTTTCCCTGCCCTCCACTTTGACTGCCGTTCAGGATTATTCCTTTAACCGCTGCATTGCCCTGACTTCCATCTCCATTCCTTCCGGCGTCAGAAGTCTGGGAAACTACGCTTTTGCGGAGTGTGGCAAGCTCGTTTCCGTGTCTTTGCCGGACACGCTGGTCTCCATGGGAGACTACTGCTTCAGCGACTGCTCGGCCCTGACCAGCGTGAATCTTCCCGCCGGGCTTTCCGAGATCCCCACCGCCCTGTTCAGCGGCTGCTCCTCTTTGCAGAAGCTGGTCCTGCCGGACGGGGTCCAGAGCATTTCCGGCCTGGCCTTCAGAAGCTGCCGGAGCCTCAGCTCTCTTTCACTTCCCAATTCTGTTACCAGTATCCGTGCCAGTGCTTTTGACGACTGCGGAAACGTGACCTTTCATGTAAACGCCGGTTCTTACGCTCAGGCGTTCGCCGCTGCCAATAAAATTCCCTTCGAGCTGGGGCTTTTGGACCCTGATCCAAAACCTGACGATGGGCCTGGAAATTATCCTGCGACGCCTTTTACCGACGATAAGAACCACTGGGCCAGAAAGTATGTTGAATGGGCCTATGCCATGGGTTATTTTGCCGGGACCGGTCCCACCACCTTTTCTCCCAACGCCCCTGTAAACCGCGGCATGATGGTTTCTCTGCTGTACCGTATGGAAGGCAGCCCGGCGGCGGGGACCTCCAGCTTCAGCGACGTGTCTTCAAAATCCTATTATGCCGGCGCCGTAGCGTGGGCCGAAAGCGTCAAGGTGGTCAGCGGCATAACTGCCGACAGATTTGCTCCCGCCCAGAATATCAGCCGGGAACAGTTGGCTGCCATGCTGTTCCGTTACGCCCAGTACAAGGGAATGGATACCTCCAAGAGAGGGGATCTGAGCCAATTTAAGGATACTGCCAGGATCAGCAGTTACGCGGGCACCGCTATGGCATGGGCAGTTGGCAGCGGCATTATCAGTGGCAAGGGAAACGCCACGCTGGATCCCAGAGGCAACGCCACCCGGGCCGAGGCCGCGGTAATGCTTCAGAAATTCTCCACTTTGTAATAATCGCGTAAGCACTGTGATGATGAAAGGGCCGGGCTGCGGAAAAGCAGTCCGGTTTTTGCGTTTCCGGGGCGCATGTGAAAATATTTCCTTTCCTCTGCTATTTTTGAAAAAGTGATTGACAAACCCCCGGAAATTCCGTATATTTATCTCATTGCGTTTGCATCTGAAAAACGGTCCGCATGCAGGAGGTGAGCGGGCCATAAAAGCGGTCCGGATCCTTTGCCGCATCAGGCGTTTCTCTGAAACGCCCGAAAATGCGTATTTATCCTTTGCGGGAGGCAGAGAGGGTGTAAGCCGGGCCGGGTTATCGTGTGGCGGCAGCGTTGTTCCGCTGCTGCTGGAGAGGACTGGAAGCGGTTCCTTTCCCGAGAGAATAATGAAAGACACGCAAACTACTTCGGCGCTTGGGCGCCACCGCAAAGGGGATGCATGAACTGTGAAGGAAACGATCATTTCATTGAGAGACATTGCCGTTTCGTATGATGGAGAGCAGGTGCTCAAGGGCTTCAATCTGGATATCCGGGATGGAGAATTTGTCACGCTGCTCGGTCCCTCCGGGTGTGGAAAAACCACGGTTCTCCGGACCATAGGGGGGTTCATCACACCGGATTCGGGCGAGGTCTTTTTTAATGGGAAAAATATTACCGCACTGCCGCCCTATAAGCGGGAGGTCAATACCATTTTCCAGAAGTACGCGCTCTTTCCGCATTTGAACGTGTATGACAATATCGCTTTCGGCATGCGGCTGAAAAAGAAGAGCGAAAAGGAAGTAAAGCAGACGGTCCACGAAATGCTGGCCATGGTGAATCTGACAGGATTTGCTCACAGAGGCGTGGGCCAGCTTTCCGGCGGGCAGCAGCAGCGGGTGGCCATTGCCCGCGCTCTGGCAAACGAGCCAAAGGTCCTCTTGCTGGACGAGCCCCTGGGCGCTCTGGACCTGAAGCTTCGGAAGGACATGCAGGTGGAGCTGAAGAAAATACAGCAGCAGACGGGTATTACGTTCATCTTTGTCACCCACGACCAGGAGGAAGCCCTTTCCATGTCCGATACGGTGGTGGTGATGGACGGCGGCGTGATCCAGCAGATCGGCACGCCCACCGATATCTACAACGAGCCCCAAAATGCTTTTGTGGCGGATTTTATCGGGGAATCCAACATTCTGGACGGCGTTATGCGGGAGGATTACCAGGTGAAATTCGCAGGCCGCAGCTTCCGGTGTCTTGACAGCGGCTTTGAGAAGAACGCCCCGGTGGACGTGGTGATCAGGCCGGAGGACATCGATGTGGTGGAACCGGACTCCACTCATATCACGGGGGAAGTGACCGCCGTCACCTTCAAGGGCGTCCATTATGAGATCATTGTGGACGTGGCGGGCTTCAAGTGGATGATCCAGTCCACGGATTTCCGCCAGGTGGGGGACAGGATCGGCCTTTCCCTGACGCCGGACGATATCCATGTTATGGCAAAGTCGGAATATTCCGGTATGTTTGGGGACTACAGCACCTTCAGCGATGAAATGGAGGAGGATATTACCGCCTCGGAAGAAGCTCAGGAGGCCCAGGAGGGAGAGGAAGATGAAATCTAAATCAAAGCTTCTTTCCACCCCCTATACAGTCTGGATGACAGTCTTCATCATTGTTCCCATGCTGCTGGTGGTGTGGTTTGCGTTTACGGACAAAGCCGGACGCTTTACCCTGGAAAATATTCTCAGCGTGGGTCAGTATTCCAATGTGTTTCTCCGCTCCATCTGGCTTGGGGCGCTGGCCACTGCCATTTCCCTTGTTCTGGGGTATCCGCTGGCCTATTTCATTTCAAAAATGAGCGTGAAGCGCCAGAACATGATGGTCATGCTGGTGATGCTTCCCATGTGGATGAATTTCCTGCTTCGTACCTATGCCTGGATGACACTGCTGGAGGACAACGGCCTGCTCAACGATCTTCTGGCCGCCATAGGACTTCCCCGGGTACATATGATCAACACGGCCGGCGCCGTGGTGCTGGGTATGGTCTACAACTATATCCCGTATATGATCCTGCCGCTGTATTCTGTACTGGCGAAGATCGATCCCAGCGTGGTGGAGGCAGCCCAGGACCTGGGGGCCAGCGACAGGAAGGTATTTCTTAAGGTGATCGTGCCCATGAGCATGCCCGGCGTGATCTCCGGCGTGACCATGGTATTTGTGCCGGCGGTCAGCACTTTTATCATTTCCAAAATGCTGGGCGGCGGCGGGAACCTGCTCATCGGCGACCTGATCGACATGCAGTTCCTCGGCAGCGCGTATAACCCGAATCTGGGCTCCGCCATTTCCCTGGTGCTCATGGTCATCATTCTCATCTGTATGGGGATCATGAACCAGTTTGACGATGGCGAATCTGCGGGAGGAGGCGTTATGCTGTGAAAAAAGCGGCGGGAAGGCTCTATACATTTTTGATTTTCCTGTTTTTATATGCGCCGATCTTAGTGTTGATCGTCTACTCCTTTAACGACACGGAAACAGCCAGCCGCACCGTGTGGTCCGGCTTCTCCCTGAAATGGTACCAGAAACTGTTTGAGGACCGGCTGATCCTGGAAGCGCTGCGCAACACCCTGGTCATTGCGGCTGTCGCGGCGGTGGTCTCCACCGTGCTTGGCACAGTGGCGGCTGTGGGCATCAATTCCATGAAGAAGCTGCCGAGAAGGATCATGATGAACATCACCAATTTTCCTATGGTGAATCCGGAGATTGTCACCGGTGTCTCTCTGATGCTGCTGTTTGTTTTCGCAGTGAGCCTGTTCGGCGGCAGGTCTTTGGGAATGGCTTCTCTGATCGCCGCCCACATCACCTTCTGCCTGCCCTACGTGATCCTGTCGGTGCTGCCGAAGCTCCGGCAGATGAATCCCAATCTGTATGAGGCCGCCCAGGACCTTGGCTGTCCGCCGGTGCGGGCTTTCTTCAAGGTCGTGCTGCCTGAGATCATGCCGGGCGTCGTTACAGGCATGATCATGGCCTTTACCCTGTCTATTGACGATTTTGTGATCAGCTACTTTACCAGCGGCACCACTCAGACGCTGCCCATTTACATTTATTCCATGACAAGAAAGCGGGTCAGTCCGGAGATCAACGCCCTTTCTACCGTGCTTTTTGCCGTGGTGATGGCCCTTTTGATCGTGGTAAACGTCCGGCAGGCAAAGGATCGGGCTCCGGCGGGAAGGGAGGAAGGCGTGTGAAAAAGCTTCTACTTCTGACGCTTTCAATTTTGCTTCTGGCGGGGTTTTGCAGCGTGCCTGTGTCTGCGGAGGCTCCCGACACCGACGTTACTTTGAACGTGTACAACTGGGGGGAGTATATCTCCAACGGTACAGACGGTTCTCTGGACGTCAACGCTGAGTTTACAAGGCGCACGGGGATCGAGGTGAACTATACCACCTTTGACAGCAACGAATCCCTGTATTCCAAGCTGGCGGGAGGCGGGGCGGACTATGACGTCATTATCCCTTCCGATTACATGATCTCCAAGCTGATCCACGAAGATATGCTGGCGGAGCTCGACTATAACAACATTCCCAACTACCAGTATATTGATGAGGAATTCCGAGATTCCGTCTATGACCCGGGAGGAAAGTATTCCGTTCCTTATACCTGGGGCGTGGTGGGTATTTTCTACAATACGGAGTTTGTGGAAAAGGAAGTCGCGAGCTGGGAGATCCTGTGGGATCCGGACTATGCCGGAAAGATCTTGATGTTTGACAACCCCCGGGACGCTTTTGCCATCGCCCAGTTCCGCTTGGGACAGTCTGTGAACAGCGAAGATCCGGAGGAATGGCGGGAAGCCGCCGCGCTGCTCAAGGAGCAAAAGCCGCTGGTGCAGGGGTACTACATGGACCAGATCTTTGATAAGATGGAAAGCGGCGAAGCCTGGCTTGCGCCCTATTATGCCGGCGACGCGGCTATCCTGGTGGATAACAGCGACACGGTTCGCTTTGCGGTGCCAAAGGAGGGAACCAATTTCTTTGTAGACGCCGCGTGTATCCCCATTACCTCTGTCCATAAGCGGGAGGCAGAGGAATACATCAATTTCCTGTGCGACCCAGAGATCGCTGGGGCGAATATGGATTATGTAGGCTATTCTACCCCGGAAACGGCGGCAAAGGAATATATCGATCCGGAAACAGCCGCCGACCCCATTCACTACCCGGACGGTGAGACGCTGCAAAACACGGAAGCTTTCGCCAATCTGCCGGAGGATATCAGCAAATTGGCAGACAGTCTGTGGGCAGAAGTGAAGATGGGAGGACCGGGAGAATCCGCAGTGCTGATTGCCATTATCCTTGTTTTCCTGGGAGTTTATATCGCCATTATCATTTATAAAAAAAGAAAGCGGAAACGGGAGCTGACTTGAGCCCTTTTCCGATGGAGAAAAAACCTATATGAAGGTTGCCATAAACGCACAGGAGTACCGGTTGTCTTGTGCCGTCCGGGAAAATCCTGCCGAAAGAGCCGCTTTCTGTACCCTTGCGGAGGAAACCTTCAGGCTGGATTTTGAAAGCTGGTATCAGAAGGGCTGGTGGACGGAGCGTTACCGCCCTTATACCCTGTTTGATGGGGAAAAAGCAGTGGCGAACGTGTCTGTGAACACTCTGGATTTTCGGCTGGACGGAAAGCGAAAGCGGTTCGTTCAACTGGGCACGGTGATGACCGCGCCGGATTACCGGGGCCGGGGCCTTTCCCGGTTCCTGCTGGAAAAGGTCCTTGGGGAGCGGCAGGACGCCTGCGATCTTGTGTATCTCTACGCCAACGATTCTGTGGTGGACTTTTATCCGAAATTTGGGTTTCAAAAGGCGGAGGAAACCGCTTGGGAACAGGAGCTTCCGGAGACGGACAGAAAGGTGTTTTCCTTTGAAAAGCTGGACCCGGAAAGCCCTGAAGGCCTTGATTGCCTGCTCTCCCATTACGCCGGCTCCAATCCTTTTTCGGCCTGTACGATGGAGGACAACCCCGGCCTGCTCCTGTTTTACTGCGGCAGCTTTCTGCGGGATTCCCTGTGGTATATAAGAGAGGCGGACGCGGTGCTTGTAGCGGAGAGGGAGGAAAACAGCCTGCTTTGCTGGGACATATTCGGGGGAGCTTCCGCTTCGCTGCCGGAGCTGTTGTCGGCTTTGGCGGGGCCCGGGTGCAAAACGGCCCGTTTGGGTTTTCTGCCCCGGCAGGACGTGGGGGCCAGGGCCGCCGGGATTCGCAGAGAAGAAGACGAGACCCTGTTCGTACTGGGCAGGGACGCAGGAATTTTTGCGGACAGAGGCCTGCTTTTGCCCCTGCTTTCCCATACTTGAAACGGGGAAGCGGCGGTGAAAAAAAGATCTGTATTGACAGCGGCGGAGGGGAGAAAGAGCGTTTCTTCCCTCCGCCTTTCGGCGGCTGACAAACTTTCCAAAACCTTCCCCGGCATCTTGAAAAGTTCGGCGTTTTATCCAGTGAAAATTTTGCAAAAAAGCTTCCTTTTTCCCGCCCGTGTGCTATAATGCGAAAAGCTTTGAAAAGTTGTCCGTCCGGACGGCGTTTCGGGCAATTTCATCTGGATTCCTTTTGAGAAAAAGGAGGGTTTTTATGTTTCAACTGAAGTGGCTCTGGGCGAGAATGAAGGGCTTTCGCAAGCGCTACATTTTCGCTCTCTGTTCCACAGTGGTGCTGTCGATTCTGTCTTTGGGAAACTCAGTCATTACGGCTGCCATTATGGACACCGTGTTTTCCCCTCTGCAGAAGGGCGGCACGGTGACGGAGGAGATCACCGCGCACCTCATCATGCTGGTGGCGGTGCTGGTTGGCTTCACGCTGTTCAGGACCGGCTTTAACTACCTGTCGGTGATGACTTACGAAAGCTGCTCCCAGAAGCTCATTTACCAGCTGCGCCGGGACCTGTACAAAAACATGCAGGAGCAGGACCAGGCGTTTTTCAGCCGTTACCGCACCGGCGATCTGATGACTCGTCTGACCGGCGATCTGGATATGGTGCGGTTTATGGTGGCCTGGGTCGTGCGGCAGCTTATCAACTGCGCCGTTATGTTCCTGACCGCTTCCATTACCTTTCTGGCCACGGACTGGCTGTTCGCCCTTTCCATGCTGGCGGTCACGCCCATTATTTTTGGCCTCACTTATCTGTTTTCCAGAAAGGTACACCCGCTCTATGTGGAGCTGCGGGAAAAGCTTTCCCAGCTGAATACCGCCGCTCAGGAGAACATTTCCGGCAATCGGGTGGTCAAGGCTTTTGCCCGGGAGGATTATGAAATTGCCCGGTTTGACGAGAAAAATCAGAATTACAAGGAGGCCAATAAAAAAGCTTCCCTGATGTGGCTGAAATTCAGCCCTTATGTGGATACGCTGTCGCAGTCCCTTTCCATTGCGGTGCTGCTGGTAGGCGGTGTTTTCCTCATCAATGGGCGCATCACCATCGGTACGTTTACCTTGTTCAACGCCCTGACCTGGACGCTGACCAACCCCATGCAGATGCTGGGCATGCACCTGAACGATCTCCAGCGATTCTTTGCCAGCGCCGGGAAGATCATCGAGCTGTATTACGCCAAGTCCACCATTGCCACCCGGCAGGACGCTTTCCGCCCTGAGGAACGCGTCAGGGGGGAGATCTCTTTCCGCAGTGTGGGGCTGAAGCTTCACGGCGCCCAAGTGCTGAAGCATATCGATCTGGATATCCGGCCCGGTGAGACCGTGGCCATCATGGGTCCCACCGGCGCGGGGAAAACCTCCCTTATCAACCTGATTCCCCGGTTTACCGATCCAACCGAGGGCCAGGTCGTTCTGGACGGCGTGCCCGTCAGCCGGTACGATCTGCAGAGCCTGCGGTCTTCTATCGGCATTGCCACCCAGGACGTGTTCCTGTTCTCCGACACAGTGGACGGAAACATCGCTTATGGCGATACAGAACTGTCTGAGGAAGAGGTAAAGCAGTACGCAAAAATGGCGGACGTGGATTTTGCGGAAAAGCTGCCCGAAGGCTTTGACACCATCATCGGGGAGCGGGGCACGGGGCTTTCCGGCGGGCAGAAGCAGCGTATTGCTCTGGCCAGAGCTCTGGCGGTGCGCCCCTCCGTGCTGATCCTTGACGACACCACCAGCGCCGTAGATCTGGAAACGGAGAAGTATATTCAAGAGCAGCTTGCAAACCTGGATTTCCCCTGCACGAAGGTGATCGTTGCCCAGCGCATTTCCACCACCAAGCGGGCTGACAAGATCGTGATCATAGAAGACGGGGAGATCACAGAGATGGGCACCCACGCGGAGCTTTCTCAAAAACCTGGCTATTACCGCGAGGTGTTCTTGCTGCAAAACGGCAGCGGCGGGGAGGAACAGGCAGCTGCCGCGCTTGCAGGAGAGGGGGAATAACAGATGGCAAGAAACAGATTCGATGTGGACGAAAACCTGGAAACACCGTTTAATATCAAACACCTGCTGCGGGCAGGCACTTATATCGGACGCCACAAAAAGAAAATGCTCCTGGCGCTTTTATACTCCGCCATTTCCGCTGCGGCGGCGCTGGTGGGGCCCATGCTGATCCAGCGGGGACTCAACGTGTCCGTTCCCAACAGGGATTACGGAGAACTTGCCATCCTTTCCTGTATCATGCTCTGCGCCATTCTGACGTCGGTGCTGTTTTCCAGGGTACGCTCCAAATACATGATCGAGGTAGGTCAGGAGATCGTCTACGATATCCGGAAGGACCTGTTCGAACATTTGCAGAGGCTGCCCTTCCAGTTCTACGATGACCGGCCCCACGGGAAGATACTGACCCGTGTGATCAACTATATCAACAGCGTGTCGGACGCTCTTTCCAACGGCATCATCAATTTTGTGCTGGAAATCTTCAACCTGATTTTGATCGCCGTCTTTATGCTGCTCTGCGACGTAAAGCTGTCCCTGGTGGTGATGGCCGGGGTGCCGCTGCTGGCGGTGGTAGTGCTGCTGGTGAAACCCGCCCAGCGGCGGGCCTGGCAGGACAATTCCAATAAAAACTCCAACCTGAACGCCTACCTCCACGAAAGCCTGGACGGCATGAAGATCACGCAGGCCTTTACCCGGGAGGAAGAAAACGCTGAAATTTACGATAAGCTGAACAAAAACTGTGTCCGCACCTGGATGAAGGCCCAGTACACCTCCAATCTCATCTGGCTTTCCGTGGATAACATCTCCACATGGGTGGTGGGGGCCATGTATCTGACAGGGCTGATGCTGCTTGGCCCCGCCGTGCAGATCGGTACGCTGATCGCACTGGCTTCCTATGCCTGGCGGTTCTGGCAGCCGATCCTGAACCTTTCAAACCTCTATAACACCTTTATCAACGCCGTGGCGTATTTGGAACGCATCTTTGAAATGATGGACGAACCCGTCACTGTGGACGATGTTCCAGATGCAGTGGAGCTGCCGCCCATTACCGGCGAAGTGAAGTTCGAGGACGTGACCTTTTCCTATGACGGTTCTGTCAATGTGCTGGAGCACTTTGACCTGGAGGTGAGTCCCGGGGAAAGCATTGCTCTGGTGGGACCTACCGGCGCAGGAAAGACCACCATTGTGAATCTGCTTTCCCGCTTCTACAACATCAATGAGGGAAGGCTTCTGCTGGACGGTAACGATATTGCCAAAGTGACTCTGCATTCCCTGCGCTCTCAGATGGGCATCATGCTGCAGGACAGCTTCATTTTCTCCGGCACCATTATGGATAATATCCGTTACGGCAGGCTGGATGCCACCGACGAAGAAGTGATCGCCGCAGCCAAAACGGTGTGCGCCCACGAATTTATCAGTCAGATGGAGGACGGCTATTATACTCAGGTGAACGAGCGGGGCTCCCGGCTCTCTCAGGGGCAGAAGCAGCTGGTAGCCTTTGCAAGGACCTTGCTTTCCGACCCGAAAATACTGGTGCTGGACGAGGCCACCTCTTCCATTGACGCAAAGACCGAACGGCTTTTGCAGGAAGGCCTGCAAGCTCTGCTGAAAGGGCGCACCTCCTTCATCATTGCCCACCGTCTGTCGACTATCAAGAATTGCGACCGGATCCTCTATATTTCCGATAAAGGGATCGCGGAAATGGGGAGCCACGAAGCACTGCTTTCCCAGCACGGGAAATATTACCAGCTCTACACCGCGCAGCTGGAGGACTGATGGGAACGGCGCACAAAACCTGAACAGGAGGAAGAGGAGCATGTTGACTCTACTGCTTGTTATCATCTACATCTCATTTATCAGTCTTGGACTGCCGGATTCCCTGCTGGGATCGGCCTGGCCCGCCATTCACGGAGATCTGGGGATACCTATGGCCTTTGCGGGCGTGGCCTCCATGATCGTTTCCTGCGGGACCGTCGTATCAAGTCTGCTGAGCGTGCGGGTCATCAAACGTTTCGGCACCGGCCTGACTACCGCGGTGAGCGTTGCCATGACTGCCGGGGCACTGCTGGGCTTTTCCGCAGCGCCGTCTTTTTTCTGGCTGTGCCTGCTGGCGGTTCCTCTGGGTCTTGGCGCCGGCGCTGTAGACGCTGCTCTGAATAATTTTGTGGCCCTGCGCTATAAGGCCCGGCATATGAGCTGGCTTCACTGCTTCTGGGGGATCGGCGCAACGGCGGGCCCTGCTGTTATGGCTCTTTGCATTTCAGGATCCGGCGGCTGGCGGACCGGGTACCGCACGATCGGCATTTTGCAGGTCATGCTGGTGGCTGTTCTGGTCCTTGCGCTGCCCCTTTGGAAGAAGGCGGTCGCGGCGCCCGGAGAGGAAGCGGAGGAAGAAACAAAAACGCTGTCCTTGTGCAGGGTGTTCCGAGTGCCGGGTGCGAAACCGGTCCTGCTGGGATTTCTCTGCTACTGTGCCGTTGAAACCACCACCAACCTCTGGGCCAGCAGCTATGCCGTAAGCTGCGGGACGGACAGCGCCACGGCCGCTGGATGGAGCTCCCTGTTTTTTCTGGGGATCACCTTGGGCAGATTGGCTTCCGGGTTTCTCTCCATCAAATGGAGCAGCCCTGCCATGATCCGCCTTGGGCAGGGGCTGGCCCTGCTCGGCGTGGTGCTGCTGGCCCTGCCGCTTTCGCTGTGGCGGGTTCCCGTGGCGCTGTGCCTTTTGGGGACGGGCTGTGCGCCCATCTATCCCTCTATGCTGCACCAGACGCCTCAGGTGTTCGGAAAGGGGCTGTCCCAGGCCATGATGGGGATACAGATGGCTTGCGCTTATATTGGATCAACCTTTATGCCTCCGCTGTTCGGCGCTTTGGCCGGAGCCGCAGGCGTAAAGCTGCTGCCGTTCTTCCTGCTGTTTTTCCTGGCGGCAATGATTTTCGCTTCGGAAGCCACAGGAAAGCGGCTGAGCGGCGTGAAAAAAGCCGTATAAGCTGCCGGAAAGCAAAAGAAAAAGGACTGGAAGGTTTTCGCCTTAACAGTCCTTTTTCTACAAGATATTGAGCTGATTCAAAAAAATTTTACAAGAAACTGTGTTCTGCACCTATATTTCGACAAAAAATTCCCTCTGAGCGGAGTAGAATGATTTTTGTCAGGAGGCGCTGGCCATTTGCAGGCAGAGCTTATCGGCGATCATAGCGATAAATTCGCTGTTGGTCGGTTTTCCGCGAGTGTTGTGGATCGTATAGCCGAAGTAGGAATTTAATACGTCCACGTCGCCCCGGTCCCATGCCACCTCAATGGCATGCCGGATCGCTCGTTCCACTCTGGAACTGGTGGTGTTGTACTGCTTTGCCACGCTGGGATACAGCTGCTTTGTAACAGCATTGATGATTTCCGGGTTTTCAATCGCCATGATAATAGAATCCCGCAGATAATGATATCCTTTGATATGCGCTGGCACGCCTATCTGATGGAGGATCTCCGTGACCTGTACCCGCAGGCCGGGATTTGAGGGCTCAGAATCAAAATGTCTGCCTCGTTTGGAGTTGAGGGAAAGTATGCGGTCCACCATTTCGTCCTTGTCGTAAGGCGACATGACGAAATAGGCCACGCCTGCACTGACAATATCCCGTTCCATGTTGGGTGTTGTGCAGGAAGCTGTCACTATGTACATGGGCTTTTCAATGGCAGGATCCTTTTCCACCGCGTGGATCACACCCAGGGCGTCAAGGCCGGGCATCACCATTTCCATCACTACAATACTGGGACCTTCCTTTTTGATTTTCTCCAGCAGTTTGACGCCGTCCCGAGCGACAAACGATACGCTTGCTCCGTGTTCCGATAATTTTTGGGTCGGTTCACGGCTCCATTCGCCGTCTTCCGAACTAATCATTACCTTTGTTTCTTTTTCCATGCCGAACCTCCTGAGAGTTTTTTGATGTGAACAAATTTTACCATAACTGTGGTCTTCTGGCAAGAGGTTACGGAGAAAAAACTGGAAAATTATCTTGCCGAAAAGCGCCGAAACATGCCGCTAAAAGTGGAAATATTGTGTTTCGAGCTTCTTCGACATACCAGATATAGCGTTCCCCTGACACAGATATCGAAGAAAAATTAAAGCGGAATGCTGGGTTTCGATAATGAAAAAAGGACATTATTTATATTGTGTTAAACACAAAAATCCTCTGGGAACCATAGAAATCTGGAAAAACCGTTCAGGGCAGCCTCTCTGGAAAGGCTGCCCTGAAGTTCTTTTCCACACGGGGAAAAAGGAAACGTTTGATGTGCTATTGCTTTTCGGTAGAAGCGGCAAGCTCCTCACACATGGTCTGGGCGAAGATGCCGTAGCCGCAGGTGGGGTCGTCCTTGAAAACATGGGTGACGGCTCCCGCCAGCTTTCCGTCCTGAAGAATGGGGGAGCCGCTCATACCCTGTACTATGCCTCCTGTCAGCTTCAGCAGTTGCGGGTCTGTCACTTTTATCACCAGGTTTTTTGTGCGTTGGTTTTTGGCGCTGACCCTTTGAATTTCCGCATCGTACAGCGCAGGTCCCGTTTCATCGACGGTGACCAGAAGCTTTACCGGGCCGCAGCGGACCTGCTCTCTAGACAGAACGTCCACTGCTTTTCCCGCAGGGGCTTCTTCCAGTGTGCCGTAAACGCCTGTCTCGTTGTTTTCCAGCAGTTCTCCCAAGGCGTCGTCCGAAGAAAAGTAGCCTTTGAGCTGGCCGGGGTTTTCCGACTCGCCCTTTTCGATGCCGCAAAGCGTGATAGGGGCGGGTGCGCCGCTTTTCAGCGCCATAACCCCGCCTGCGTCCATATCGCAGATGCCATGGCCTAAGCCGGCGAAGCATCCGGAATCCGGATCAAAGAAGGTCAGCGTTCCGATACCAGCCGCGCTGTCACGGATCCAGATCCCGGTTTTAAAGGAGCCTTCGCTGAAGACCGGCGTCACGCCGGTTTCAAAGATCTTTTCTCCCCGGCGTATTTTAAAGGTCACAGGCTTTCCCTGGCTGCCACCGATCAGGTGGGCCAGAGCGGCGTTGTTCGCAATGGCCTTTCCATCCGCCTCCAGAAGATAATCGCCGGGTTCAATGCCCGCTTCTTCCGCCGGGCAGCAAAGCCCGTTTTCCGTATAAATATCGGAAAGCGAGGCAACAATAACTCCATCTGTAAAAAGCTTGATCCCAAAGGTGGAGCCAAGCGGGATCACTTTTTGGGGAGCGGCGCCGGCAGCGGTTTCCACGGGAGCACCCGCGTCAAAGGAATTGGGCCCGTTGAACACGGAAGCCTCCAATGCTGCCGGAGCTGTTTCTGCGGGCGGTCCCAGAAAACCCAGGGAAGCCAGCATACATACGGCGGTGGCGCCCACGCTGAGAGAGAAAGTGCGAATGGCCTTGCAGAATGATTTTTTATTCCAATGAAGACCTCTGATGTGTTTTCATCTCTTTTCAGGGTCCGGATTGAAAGCAAAAAGGAGCTGTGCTTTTTTAAAGCTGCTTTCGACCCTGATTTTACTCTGCCACAAGGTCTAAAAAATATTTTGGCAATTAAAAACGCCCCTGCAAGCTTTGTGCAGGAGCGAGAATTTTTGGTCTGCCGCATCTATCGGGCGTTGGCACCGCACCGGCTTTCGCCGAATGCCGCCCGATAGAAGGGACAGCGTAAGTAAAATGAAAAATAAGGGAATCTACCCATGAATTTCCTGTTTTTTCTGTGCGGCTCTCACCTCCCTTTCTGAGTACGCTGTTAGTGTACCCCATAATTATGAAGATGGAGTAAGGAGTTTTTGAAGTTTCCGTAAGGATTTTATGAACGCTTTCTAAACGAATTGTGGAAAACGCCGAAATCGCGCTGCTTTGCCGGAATTTACCGGATTAAAGCGGCGTTTTGTGTTGAATCTCCGGGGAAATCGTGCTATCATATACAGGTATTATCCTTGCGGAGCTTGTTCCGCGCAAGAGGGAAACAGCTATGAAACTGGAAAACAGGATCACCGTGATCTGCGGCCACTATGGCTGCGGCAAAACCAATCTGACGCTGAACCTGGCGCTGGAAGCGGCTGAACGCGGAGAGAGAGTCACAGTCGTAGATATGGACGTTGTGAACCCCTATTTCCGTTCTTCCGAATACGGAACGCTGCTGGGAGAGCGGGGGATCAGGCTGATCGCGCCGGTGTTTGCCAATACCACGCTGGATACGCCCACGCTGCCGCCGGATATCTATTCCATTTTCGAGCCGGAAAGCGGTATGGTGCTCATCGACGCAGGCGGAGACGATGTGGGCGTTACAGCTTTGGGCGGACTGAGCAGCCAGCTGAAAGCGGCGGGCTGCGGTATGCTTTATGTGATCAACCGCTACCGGATTCTCTCTCAAACCCCAGAGGAGGCCGCCTCTCTGCTGACGGAGATCGAAACCACTTCCCGGCTGAAAGCTTCCGGGATCGTGAACAATTCTCACCTGGGTGTGGAGACAAAGCTGGAAACGCTGCTGGAGGCGCTGCCCTTTGCGCAGAGGACGGCAGAGCTGGCAAAACTGCCCCTGCTGTGCTCTACGGCTCCCGACTTTGCTCTGGAAGAAGGGGAAAGGCTGCCAGAGGGTTTCCGCACCGTCAAACGGTACGTGAAGTTCTATTGGGAAGATTAACAGATCGCTTACTGTAGTTTGTTTCTAGAAAACCGATATTTTGAACAGGAGGGAACAAAATGGCAAGGATCATTGTAGATGAAAAGGTCTGCAAGGGGTGTTCCATGTGCGTCAACGCCTGTCCTTTAAAGATCATCGCGCTGGCAAAGGATCGGTTAAACGCCAAGGGATATCACCCGGCAAGGTTGACGGAGCCCGGCAAGTGCGTGGGCTGCGCGGCCTGCGCCACCATGTGTCCTGACACGGCGATCACCGTGGAAAAGGATTGATCCCGGCGGGTTTGCTCTTTATCCGCAAAAGCGGGAGCTCCGCTTTTGCGGTCAATCGAAAACAGAAGGGAAGAAACTTATGTCTGAAAAAGTTCTGATGAAGGGCAACGAGGCTCTGGCAGAAGCCGCTATCCGGGCGGGTTGCCACCATTTCTTCGGCTATCCCATCACTCCCCAGACGGAGCTGGCCGCTTACATGGCCAAGCGCATGCCCAAGGTGGGCGGTACATATTTGCAGGCGGAATCGGAGATCGCGGCCATCAACATGGTGCTGGGGGCATCTGCCGCCGGGATCCGCGCCATGACCTCCTCGTCTTCTCCGGGCGTCAGCCTGAAGGGGGAGGGCATTTCCTATATGGCCGGGTCCGATCTGCCAGCTCTCATTATCAATGTACAGCGGGGCGGCCCGGGCTTGGGCGGCATCCAGCCCTCCCAGGCTGATTACTGGCAGGCCACCAAGGCGGGCGGACACGGCGATTACCAGGTCCTGGTCTTCGCGCCGTCCACCGTTCAGGAGATGGTGGACCTGGTGAGCGACGCCTTTGACCTGGCGGACAAATACCGCATGCCCTCCATGATCCTGGCCGACGGCATGCTGGGCCAGATGATGGAGCCGGTGATCCTTCCCGAGGAAGGCGCGAAGGCTCCGGTAGAAAAGCCCTGGGCTGCCTGCGGCCATGAGAACAGGCGGGAACACAATGTGATCAATTCCCTGTACCTGACACCGGAGCAGCTGGAAGATTTGGTATTGGAGCGCTATAAGCGCTATGACGTCATCAAAAAGAACGAGCAGCGCGCCGAGGAATATCTCATGGACGACGCCGAGCTGGCGGTGGTTGCTTACGGCGCATCCGCCCGCGTTGCCAGAAGCGCGGTGAACAAGGCCAGAGAGCAGGGAAAAAAGGTGGGCCTGATCCGTCCCATCACCCTGTGGCCCTTCCCTGTAGACGCCGTTAAGAAAGCGGCTTCCCATGTGAAGGAAATGCTGGTTGTGGAAATGAGCATGGGCCAGATGGTAGACGATGTAAAGCTGGCTGCGGAATGCAAGGTGCCCGTAAGCTTCTATGGCCGCACCGGCGGCATGATCCCCACGCCCGCTCAGGTGCTGGACCGCATCGAAGAAATTCTTCAATAAAAAAGAACAGCCTCCGAAAAGAGGAGGCGGAAAGGAATAGATTATGGCTGTTGTATTCCAGAAACCCCATGCCCTGACGGACGCGCCGCTGCATTACTGCCCCGGCTGCACCCATGGCATCGTTCACAGGCTGGTGGCTCAGGCCATTGACGAGCTGGGGGTAGAGGGCCGCACCATCGGCGTAGCCTCCGTTGGCTGCTCGGTCATGTGCTACGATTATTTTGCCTGCGATATGGTGGAAGCCCCTCACGGCAGGGCCCAGGCGGTGGCTACCGGCATTAAGCGGGCGAAGCCCGAAAGCGTAGTTTTTACCTATCAGGGAGACGGTGACCTGGCCGCTATCGGCACGGCGGAAACTGTTCATGCCGCCACCAGAGGGGAAAATATCACCGTTATCTTTATCAATAACGCCATTTACGGTATGACCGGCGGACAGATGGCCCCTACCTCTCTGCCCGGGCAGATCACCCAGACCACGCCTTACGGCAGAGACACCAATACCGCCGGATATCCTGTGCGGGTCTGCGAGCTGCTTTCCACCCTGGACGGCGTGGCCTTTGCCCAGCGGGTAACGGTCAGCGATGTAAAGAATGTGAACATCGCCCGGAAGGCCATCAAAAAGGCGTTTCAGAACCAGCTGGACGGAAAAGGTTATTCCATTGTGGAGGTGCTTTCCACCTGCCCTACCAACTGGGGACTTTCTCCCGTGGAAGCCGTCAACTGGCTCAATGAAAACATGGTTCCCTACTATCCCCTTGGCGTGTACAAGGACGTAGAGGAAGGCGTAAAAGCTTGAAAAGAGACTTTTCAAGCTTTCAGAAGTTTTGCTTTCCGGCATTTCAGAACGCCGGAATTTGGCTTTGCCAAACCGCAAAACATTCCCATGCGTAAAGAGAGGAAAGTGATTGCAATATGAAAAATCTGAATATGATCTTTGCCGGCTTCGGCGGGCAGGGTGTGCTGTTTGCCGGGAAAGTTGCAGCCTACGCCGGGCTCATTGAGAATAAGGAAATTTCCTGGCTGCCCTCTTACGGCCCTGAAATGCGGGGCGGTACGGCAAACTGCAGCGTGTGTATCTCCGACGAGCCTATCGGCTCGCCCCTTGTGACAAATCCCAACGTGCTGGTAGCCATGAATCTGCCTTCTCTGGATAAATTTGTGGACGCGGTGGAGCCCGGCGGCACCATCATTCTCGACAGTTCTCTGATCGACAAAAAGGTGGAGCGGCAGGATGTGACTACATATTATGTAAACTCATCTGCTCTGGCGGAGGAAAACGGCCTCAAGGGCCTTGCCAATATGATCCTGGTCGGCAAGCTGTTTCACGAGATCTGCGCTTCCGGCGGAGAATACAGCTACTGTACGGACGAGACGCTGGATAAAGCTATTCAGAAGTGCGTGCCTGCCCGGAAAGCGGAAATGCTGGATTTTAACCGCAAAGCGGTGGAGCTGGGCGCGGCCCAGTAAGATAACAATGGATTATGGAAAGAAGCAGGAACGGTCTAAACCGCCCCTGCTCCTTTTTTACGCGCAATGCTGTATTTCACAGTTTCTGCGCAAAACCGGCTGTTTTGCCCGCAGAGCTCGTACCATTCAGAGCCCGTTTTGGCCTGTTGTCCGGCAGGTCGAAAGAGTTACAGCAGTCTGACGGTAAACGCGAAGTCAGCTGCGGCGCCTGCCGGGAGGAAGGTCATGCCATGCTTCTTTTCAAAATCATCGCCCTCGTCGGTGCGGGTGGCGCAGCCGGTCCAGGGTTCCAGGCACACATAAGGACCATCGTTTTTGGCGGACCAAATACCCAGCATGGGAAAATCGGAAAAGTCCATTTCCACGCCTTTTCCCGTGGCCTTGTTCACTATCTGGATTTTTTGAGAGCGCAGGTTTTCAAAAACTAGAGCGTCGTGGTAAAACAGACTGTGGCGCAGCGGTATCTCCTGCTCTTCTTCCAGAGAATAGGCTGTTTTGGCAGGGTCGATGAGCCCTTTGCCTTCCACGATAGCAGGGCATTTTTGAGTTTCCGGCCGCTCAAAACGAATGGTATAATCCTCAAATGCCGCTGCTTCGTCCACCGGCACGTTAAAGCCAGGGTGGCCGCCTACGGAGAAGGGAAGCACCTTGTCGCCGGTGTTTTCCACGTGGAAGCGGGTTTCTAGGCCGTCGGGAAGCAGAGTATAGGAAACGGTAAAAGCAAATGCAAAGGGATAGAGCTTTTTCGTTTCAAAATCGGAAGAAAGTCTCAGGGAAACCTGGCTCTCAGTCTGCTCCGCCAAAGTGAATTCCCGGTGGCGGGCAAAGCCATGCTGGCCCATTTCGTGCCAGTTTCCGTCAATTTTGGCCTTTCCCTCCCGCAGGGCCCCCACAATGGGGAACAGCACCGGAGCCTGCCCCTGCCAGTATTGAGGGTCCCCGGTCCAGATATACTCAAAACCTCTTTCATTTTTGAGGGATACAAGCTGAGCCCCCAGGCTGTCTACCCTTGCGGTAAGCCTGCCGTTTTTCAATTCGTAAAGCATAAGGATTTCCTCACTTTCCCAAATTTGGTAAGAGCCTTCTTTTGTTAGTATAACAATTTTCCGGAGAAGATACAATGGCTTTCATTTGCTTTTTACCCTGCGCTGTGTTAGGATAGCTTTACAGAAAGGGGCTGGGCTTATGCGGGCGGTGATTCAACGGGTGCAGAGCGCGGAAATCACCATTGAGCATGGGGAGACGAGGAAAATTGAGGCCGGGCTTACGGTGTTTCTGGGGGTAATGGCGGGAGATACAGGAAAGCAGGCAGATTTTCTGGCGGAAAAGATACGGGAGCTGCGCATCTTTACCGATGAAAACGGGAAAATGAACCTGTCGCTTATGGATATTGGCGGGGAACTGCTGGTGGTTTCCAATTTTACATTGAGCACCGACTGCAAAAAGGGCCGCCGCCCCTCCTTCGATCAAGCCGCGCCTCCCGCGGAAGCAAAAGCGTTGTACGAACGGTTCGTGGAGCAGGCAAAAGCCGGCGGCGTCAAAAAGGTGGAGACAGGGGAGTTCGGCGCCCATATGGACGTGCTGGTCAATAACGACGGGCCCGTCACGATCATGATCGACACGGAAAAAATCGGGAAGTAGGGGAGTGACGGTATGAAGCTCGGCGAGGTATGCCTGCTGACAGAGGATGTAAGAAGGCTGGCAGATTTTTACAAAAGGCTTCTTCGGGTGGAAAACGGCAGTGAGGATGAGACCCATCAGTTTATCCTTGCGGAGGAAACTGCGCTGACGATCTATCGCGATGGAAAAAAGCGAGAGGCAAATTTCCAGAACATCCAGCTTGCCTTTACGGTAGAGGATATGGAGACCGCCTATGAGAGGGTCAGGGCCATAGGCGGGAAAATCGTGGAGCCTCCGGCAAAAAGGCCTTGGGGCGCGGTAAATATGAGCTTTTTAGATCCGGACGGGAATCTGCTGTTTTTCAGAAGCTTTCCAAAAGAGCAAAGCTGAAAAGCATGCTTCAGCGTTTACAAAGCACGGCCTGACTTTATTTTCAGAAAGGGGAAAAATACTTTATGAACAAGGAATTTTTACAGCTGCTGATGGAAAAGACCGGCTTTCCGGAGGAAGCGAAGGCGGAGCTCTTAAAAAGCGCCGGCGCCCTTACCGCCGCCGGGCAGGAGGCAGCCCTGGACGGCGCGGTGGAATTTTTCTACGAAAATGAGTTCAGCATCTCTCTGACCCAGCCCCTGGTGGAGGAGATGGCGGAGATAGCAGGCCTTTCTCCCTATACCGTCTGGATGCTGCTCCTGATCGAAGCCTCTCAAAGAGCGCGGGAAGCCTTTCGGCAAAAAAGTGTCCCGGAGAATATTTTCTGGGACACCTTTTCAGACCTTCGCTGCAAGGCCCTGGAATGCAAGGAAATTTATGACGTGTGGGGCACTTTCGTGGCCTTTTGGTATCCTATTTTCTATTCCGGCGACCTTGTGAAGCTGGGCCGCTTGGAATATGAAAACACCGTCTATTCCAGAGACGAGCCCTATACAGTGGGTGGTTTTACTGTGAAGAAGGGGGATAAAGTAAAAAATATTCACATCCCTTCCAGCGGGGAACCCTTTGACCAGGCCGCCCGGCTTGCCTCCTATAAAAAGGCCTATGAATTTTTCAAGGACGAATTGAACGGCGGGCCGTTAGTCTGCGTGTGCCATTCCTGGCTCCTGTACCCGAAATACGGGAAAATTCTGGCCCCGGGCTCTAATTTCGTAAGCTTCCAGCAGGATTTTCATATTGTAGAGCGAGAGGAAGCGGAGGAATTTGACGACGCCTGGCGGCTGTTTGGAAGGGACTATCATAAACCCTTGGCACAGCTGCCGGAGCGGACTTCCATGCAGCGTGCCTTTAAAAAGTATTTTCTGAGCGGCGGCAAGCCTGGCGAAGGGGCAGGCATTTTACTCTTTGACGGCGAGAAGATCATAGGCCGCTGAAAGCCCTTCTTCGGCATGGCTTGCATAAGCTAAGAAAAAAGAACACCCCGGAAACGAGCTTTAGGCCGTTTCCGGGGCTCTTTGTATGTCAACGGTATCAAAACTGCTTTGCGAGATAAGTCTTTGCGCTCAGCCCGCGGCTGCGCTGCCGCCGCTGCCTGCGGCGGTGGGATCACCGCAAACGCCCAGGAACAACAGAGAGCTGCTCATGGTTTCATTCCGGTTTTCCCAAGTAATGTCTCTGGAAGCGTCGCTGCTGAGAATGGCGAACAGGAAGGGACGGTCCAGCTTCATTTCGATGATCTTGTCAGGCGGCGCAGCAGCTCCGGCCTCCTGGGCTATTTCCGTATAGGCGGCGGCTTCCACGCCGTCCTCGTCGATGCCGATGTGGGTACCCTGCTTCACTTCGGAGAGGTACAGCTCTGCCCGGCCCATGTTGGAGAAATCGGCAAAGATGGGATCGAAGGCCTTTTCAAGGCCCAGCCCGATCAGCGTGTCTTTCAGGTCGTACTCGCAGGCAAAGCTGAATTTCGGAATGCTCCAGCGCAGCTGGCAGCTGGTAAATTCCTCATAGGGCTTGGGATAGAACATGGCTTCAAACGCTTCCGGGTCCGCAAGCAGTTCCTCGGTGGAAACGCCCTCGTTCGGCAGAATGAAGATCATTTCATCGCCGCCTCTGAGGGAAAGGGAAGCCCTTGTAAAGTTATTTCCTTCATAAGCGTAGCCAAAGCTTTCTCCTGTGTGCATGAATTCCGCGGTGGCGGTAGAGCCGTCTGCCTTGTGAAAGTCTTCTTCTGTGTTGTATTCCTGAAAAAACTGGTTTGACCACTGGGCGTTATAATAGACGGTGTTGATGATGGAAAGCAGCTGGTCATCCTCAAACTCAAATTCAGGGTTCAAAAGGCCGTTGGTGTTTTCCGAGACCCAGTTCGTCATTTCGCCGCTGAGGGTGGGGTCGGTGAAGTCCGCCTGGAACAGGGAGGAGTAGAAATTGTCCTCCGCGCCGGAGATAAAGTCTTTTCCGAAGGAAAAGCGGCCGTCCAACCAGAGGGAGTTTGCCAGCCAGAACTTGCTCTGCTCATTGTCGTGATAGTGCTGGCGGTAATACTTGCCGCACTGCTCCTGTGCCCAGCCCTCGCTTTTGTCGTACAGCACGTGCTGAAATTCCTCTTTGGTGGAGCCGCCTGCGCCGGAGCCGGTCAAAGCCAGGGAAAAGTAGAGGCTTAAGGGAGAATAGCAGCTGTTTCCCGAAAAGCTTCCGCTGAGAAGAACTGCGGAATCTCGAGCGAAATCGTTCAGCGCGGCGGTGAAATCCCCGTCGATCAGCGCCGTTTCGGAAAGCTCCCGCAGCTCGCTTTCCTCCAGGCTCCAGTAGATCTTCATCTCGTCTTCCGCGACCTGTTCCGCATAGGCGGCGGAGGAAACTGCCTCTTCTTCGCCGCTGGCCGTTTGCAGCTGGGCGTATTCCGCGGACTCCATCAGATCGTAGAACGAGATATCCTTCGGCGCGGTAGGGTTTCCCACCTGCAAAATCCGGGGGATCTGTCCTGACCTGGGCTGAATATGATTTCCGGAAAACAGCCGGGGCCCGAAAACGCCGCCCAGCACTACCAGAAAAGCCAGTGGGACACACAGCAGGGCCCGGTTCTTGACACGCCTTCTGGCAGCCAGCTTTTGTTCATGCTTTTTATATACCTCGGTTTTAAATTGTTCAGAGGTCTTCATAAGAAAGCTCCTTTCCCAGTTTCTCCCGCAGGGCTTTTTTGCCCCGATAGGAGAGGTTTTCTATTTGCTTTTTGCTCTTTTTCATCACACGAGCGGTTTCCGCCGGGGACAGATCTTCAAAATACAGGAGGTAAAGAGCCTCCCGGTATTCGGGGGAAAGGGAATCCAGAGCCTGAAGGAGCGCCCGCCGTTTTTCGTCCCGGCAAAGCCGTTCCTCCAGAGCCAGGTCCTCCGTGAGGGGCAAGAGGGAAGAGTCACGGAAGGCGTCCTGCCTTTTCTGCTTTTTCAAAAGATTCAGAGCGCGGTTTCTGCCCAGAGTAAACAAATAGGTTTTCAGCGAACTTCCCCGACTTTCCCGATAGGGGTGGAGCAGCAGCGACACAAACGCGTCCTCCGCCGCGTCTTCCGCGTCTTCTACGCTGGGCAGATAGCGCATGAGAAAAAAGATCAGGTTTTCTCGGTACAGCTCGATCAGACCGTCAAACCCGCTTTCGTCCCCGTCTTGGTACAGTCGGTACAGTTCTTCCCCTTTTCCCACAACTCATCCCTCTTTTCATTTCCTTCACCCATTATACAACACAGCCGGGAAAAACACTCGCCTGTTTTGAAAAAAATCAAAATCCTGCCGGAACTTTTTTCGCGCTCTGCCGCCCGGAAAAAACAGGGTTGCCCCTGAGAGCGGATTTTGCTATAATAGGGGAAGAATTTTGGAAAATGACCGGCTCTACGGCCCGGAAGGAGAAACTGATATGCTGGTAAAGCTGCTCGCGTATACGCCCGAACCGGAAAAGGCGGTGGCCTGCGCCGCCAAGCTGTGTTATGCCTCGTCTGATATCGATACCCTGTATGACGGTTTGACAGAGGAAAAGACCGCCGCTTTTCTGGACCATCTTTCCGCCATCGGCCACGAAAGCCCCATCGAGCATGCCAGCTTTACCTTTGGCATCGAGGGCGTGTCCCGCTCTTTGCTGGCTCAGATCACGCGGCACCGCATCGCCTCCTTCAGTGTGCAGAGTCAGCGGTATGTGAAGGAAAATTCCTTTGAGTTTGTGCTTCCCCCGGAAATAGAAGCGATCCCGGAGGCAAAAGGGGAATTTCTGAAAGCAATGGAAGAAGATGCGAAGCATTATGAAGCATTGACCACCCTTTTGCAGGCAAAACATAAAAAAGCCTTTCTAGAGCAGGGAGAGGACGAAAAGACCGCCGCCCGCAAGGCGGAAAAAAGAGCCATAGAAGACGCCAGGTTCGTGCTGCCAAACGCATGCGCCACCAAAATGGTCTGCACCATGAACGCCCGGTCCCTGATGAATTTCTTTTCCCTGCGGTGCTGCAATCGGGCCCAGTGGGAGATCCGGGAGCTTGCGACGCAGATGCTCAAAGAGGTAAAGGCCGCCGCGCCCCATCTCTTCCAGAATGCCGGTCCCGGCTGCGTGCGGGGCGCCTGCCCGGAGGGGACCATGTCCTGCGGGAAAGCCGCTGAGGTCAGAAAGAAATTTAAGGAGCTTGGAGTATGAGCCTGATCGTCTTAGAGGGGCTGGACGGCAGCGGGAAGGGGACTCAGTCCCGGCTGCTGCTGGAGGCCCTGGCAGTCCGGACCGCCGTTCGGAAGATCGCGTTTCCCGATTATGATTCCCCTTCCTCCGCTCTGGTAAAAATGTATCTGAACGGGGAATTTGGAAGCGATCCCGGCAGCGTAAACGCCTACGCCGCCAGTTCCTTTTACGCGGTGGACCGCTACGCCAGCTTTCAGAAGGAGTGGAAAGCGGACCACGAAAGCGGAAAACTGATTTTGGCGGACCGTTACGTCACCTCCAATTATATTTATCAAATGGGAAAGCTGCCGGAAAGCGAATGGGAGGCTTATCTTCGCTGGGTGGAGGACTTTGAATACGAAAAGCTGGGGCTCCCCAGACCGGACCGGGTCATCTTCCTCGATATGCCCGTGGAGATATCTCAGAAGCTGCTGTCAAAAAGGTATAGCGGAGACGAAAAGAAAAAGGATATCCATGAAAGTCATCTTGAGTTTTTGAAAACCTGCGGCGCCTGTGCCCGCTTTGCCGCAAAACGGCTGGGCTGGGAGACGGTGGCCTGCGCAAAGGACGGAGCGCCGCTGCCGGTGGAGGATATCCACCGGGAAGTGCTCCGGCTGGCTTTGAAAACGTCTGCGTTAAAAACGGAAGAAAGGAAGACCGCTTTATGATAACAGTGTTGTTTGCCGACGGATTTGAGGAAGTGGAGGCGCTGACGCCCGTGGATATCCTGCGCCGGGCCGGGGCCGAGGTCGTTATGACGGGCGTGAACGCCCGGGAGATCACAGGCTCTCACGGCATCAGGGCGGCGATGGACGCGGAGATTTCCGAGATCGTCCCCGAAAATGTGGACGCGGTGGTATTGCCGGGCGGCTTGCCGGGAACGCTGAATCTTGAAAAATCTCAGGCGGTGCAGAAACTTTTGGAGCATTGCGCCGCAAATGATAAGCTCGTGGGGGCCATCTGCGCCGCGCCGTCGATCCTGGCCCATAAAGGTCTGCTGAAGGGACGGGAGGCCACGGCTTTCCCGGACTTTCAGAAGGATCTGCTTGAGGGCGGCGCTCGGCTCAGCGAATCCTATGTCTGCCGGGACGGGAATTTCATTACCGCCCGGGGCATGGGGGTGGCCGTTCAGTTTGGCTTGAAGCTGACGGAAGCTCTGGTCTCTCCCGAAAAGGCTGCGGCCATCAGGAAAGCCATTCAGTGGGAGGAGTGACCGAGGAGAAAGACCGGCTGCGCAGGCGGCTTTTGGAGCAGCGTGCCGCCATCTCCGGTCGAAAGGAAAAGGACCGTGTCATTTTTGAGGCAGTGTCCGCTCTGCCTTTGTATCAAAACGCCGGGCAGATCCTTTGCTACGTCAGCACCTCGCAGGAGGCGGATACCAGGGCGCTTCTGAAAGCAGCCCTGCGAGAGGGAAAAGAGGTATTTGTTCCCCTTTGTCTTCCGGAAAACAGGCTGGCGTTTTACCAGATTTTCAGCATGGAGGATCTACGCCCCGGGCGATTCGGCATTCTGGAGCCGGATCCGTCCCGCCAGGCAATGTGGAACTCCGAAGGATCGGAGGAGTGTAAAAACGTTTTGTGCCTTATGCCTGGTGTGGCCTTCGATATGCTGGGCTTTCGGCTGGGTTACGGAAAAGGATATTACGATCGCTTTTTGGCAGGCAGAAAGATCCCCTGCGTGGGACTGTGCTACCGGGAACTGGTGGTTCCGAAGCTGCCTGTGGACGAATACGACCAGAGAGTGGGGCTTTTGGCCACGGAAGAAGGCTGTATCATCTGCCGTGGGCCCAGCCCGGAAAGGAAGCAGTTATGAACGAAAATCCCAATCAGAACAGAAGGATCCCGGCGGAACCCGGCACTCCCGGAAATTTCAAGCTGGACATTGACGAGCGGGACCTGGCTCCCAACGCCGCCGGCCAGCCCCAGACAGGCAGAAGCCGCCCGGCTCCCTATGGCGGGCAGGCTTACAGCAATACGGCCTATTATGCCTCCGAGGAGGAGCGCAAGGCGGAAAAGAAGGCCCATAAGAAAAGGGATAAGCTGAAGGCGCGGAAAAACCGGCGAGTGTTTTCCCTGGTGTGGCTGTGCATGGTGCTGCTTCTTTCCTTTACGCTGGCCTCTTATCTGATCGGCGGGGCCAACGATTTCTTCGCCGTGGGCCGCAACGCAGGCTCCACTGAGGTGGAGCTCCCAGCGTCCATAGACGCGGAGGGTCTGGCGGAGCTTCTGTACCAGCGCGGCGCCATAAAAAAACCGGATTTCTTCACGCTCTATTCCAAGGTGACGGTGGATGACTGGTCCTATTTCCAGCCGGGCGTGTATAAGGTGGATACCAATCTGGATTACGAAGATCTGATCAATCAGCTTCAGGGCGGAAATCAGAGCCGGGAAGAGGTGGAAGTCACCTTCCCAGAGGGTACGAACGCGCTGGAAATGGCGCAGCTCCTGGCGGACAACGACGTCTGCTCCCAGGACGATTTCCTCACGGCCCTCAATTCCGGCGATTTTACCAATTACGATGTGATCGCTCAGCTGGGGGACGCCTCCGGCAAATACTATAAGCTGGAGGGTTATCTCTTCCCGGATACCTACATGTTCTATAAGGGTGAGGAAATAGAATCCGTTATCGGCAAAATGATCAACAATTTCCAGGAAAAGCTGAGCGACGATATGCGTGCCAAGGTGCAGCGGTCCGGAATGACTTTGGATCAGATCGTTACGCTTGCCTCCATCGTTCAGGGCGAAGCCGCCAGCGACAGCGACATGTACAGGGTATCGGCCGTTCTTCACAACCGCCTTTCCTTCGGGGCGGAATACGGCATTTACCGGCTGGAATGCGATTCTACCAGCTGCTATCCTTACAAGAATCCACAGGCGGTGCCGGAAACCGGGGCCCTGTCCTACGGAAACTATGATACCTATCAGGTGGAGGGGCTGCCCGCCGGGGCTATCTGCAATCCCGGTCTGGACGCCTTGATGGCCGCTCTGGACCCCAGCACGGAGGAAGGAGCTTCCTCCTATCTGTATTTCTGTCACGCGGCCGACGGCACGGCGTATTATGCGTCCACTTCCTGGGAACACGAGGAAAACAAGGTGCTGGCGGGCCTGAGCGACGGCTCCGATTACGATGACAGCGGCGATTGGGAGTAAGGACAGATGTGCTTAAAGAAGCCTGAACTGCTTGCGCCCGCCGGGGATATGGAGCGCCTGCTCTCCGCCGTGCAATACGGTGCGGACGCGGTATACCTGGCGGGAAAAACCTTCGGCATGCGGTCCGCTCCCTCCAATTTTGAAAAGGGAGAACTGCGGGAAGCTGTGAAGATCTGCCACGAAAACGGTGTGCGGGTGTACGTTACCTGCAATACGCTGCCCCGCAACGAAGAACTGGGGGAGTTGCCCGGTTTTCTCGAAGACTGTGGTGAGATGGGAGTAGACGCGTTCATTATCTCCGACCTGGGTGTTCTGGCGCTGGCGAAGAAATACGCACCCCAGGTGGAGCGGCATGTTTCCACCCAGACGGGCATTGTCAACTATGCGGCGGCCAGGACCTGCTTTGACATGGGCGCTAAACGGGTCGTCCTGGCTCGGGAAATGACTCTGGAAGAGATCCGGGGGATCCGGGAGAATACGCCGCCTCAGCTGGAAATAGAAGCTTTCGTTCACGGAGCTATGTGCGTCTCTTTTTCCGGGCGGTGCCTGTTATCAAACTACATGACGGGCCGGGACGCCAACCGGGGCCAGTGCGCCCAGCCCTGCCGGTGGGAATATTACCTGACGGAAAAGGAGCGCCCCGACAGGCATTTTACCATCACACAGGAGGAAAAAGGCGCCTACATACTCAATTCCAACGATCTTAGAATGATCGAGCATATTCCGGAAATGACGGCGGCGGGAGTATCCAGCCTGAAGATCGAGGGCCGGGCAAAGTCCGCTTACTATGTGGCCAGCGTCACCTCTGCTTACCGCCGGGCTGTCGACTTTTTTGCGGAGCACCCGGGTGAGTCTCTGCCCGCCGAAATTCTGGAGGAAACGGAAAAGATTAGCCATCGGGAGTATTCCCACGGCTTTTACTTTGGCGGGGAGCCGGGACAGACTCCGGACCGCAGCCAGTACACCCGGAAATATGAGCTGGCCGCCATTTGCGAGGGCAGACAGGGAGACTATCTGAAGCTGCGGGAGCGCAACCGCTTTTTCCGCGGGGAGACCGTGGATATTTTGCAGCCGGGAAAGCCGTCCTTTACGGCGGAGCTTTCCCAGCTTTACAACGAGGATTGGGAACCCATTGACGCCGCTCCTCATGCGGAAATGACGGTTTACTGGAAAACGGACGCGGACGCAGCGGCAGGGGCCTATCTGCGGATACGAAGGGACTGACTCTCCCGGTGGGAGTTCCTGGAAAGAAAAAGCAAAAACTGTGGGATCATCCGGAACTGTGCCTGAAAAACGAAAAGTATTTTTGGGCACGTTCGAATCTATCGCGGGCTGAAGACATATCTTTTCTAAAGGTGAAAGGAAAGGATTGGTCCCCGTGAAAAGAAAAATTGCTCTGCTTTTGTCTGCTCTGGTAGTTGCGGCGGCGCTGTTCCCCGCCCTTACCGCCCATGGTGAGACGGAATCCGCCGCTGGAAGCGCTGTAGAGCTTTCCGCTCCTGCGGCGGTGTTGATGGAAGCCTCTACCGGCCAGGTGCTGTTTGAGAAAAGCGCCCATGATGTGCGGCCCTGTGCCTCTATCACTAAAGTCATGACGCTGTGCCTGACTTTTGACGCCATTGAAGCCGGCCAGCTTTCCCTGACGGATACGCTTTCCGCTTCTGCCCACGCGGCCTCCATGGGCGGCTCAGATATCTGGCTCAAGGAAGGGGAAGCCATGACGGTAGACGACCTTCTGAAGGCCACCGTCATTATGAGCGCTAACGATGCGGCAGTGGTGCTGGCGGAGAATGTGGCGGGCAGCGAGGACGCCTTTGTGCAGCGCATGAATGAAAAAGCTGCGGAATTGGGCATGGCGGATACCGTGTTCAAAAACTGCAACGGCCTAGACGAGGAAGGTCATGTGACCAGCGCTTACGATGTGGCCTTAATGAGCCGGGAGTTGATCCGCCATGAGAAGATTTTTGACTATACCTTGACCTGGATCGACTATGTTCGGGACGGCCAGACCCAGCTGGTGAATACCAACAAGCTGATCCGCAGCTACAACGGCATCACCGGCCTGAAAACCGGAACCACCTCCCAGGCGGGCAGCTGCATCACCGCCACGGCGGAGCGCGATTCCCTTGCCCTGATCGCCGTGGTATTGGGCGCGGACAGTACGGACCACCGCTTTCAGGATGCCGCAGCCCTGCTGGACTACGGCTTTGCAAACTGGGCAGTCACTGTGCCAGAGGCCCCGGCGCTGGAACGGGTTCCGGTAACAGGTGGCATGGAAGAAACAGTGGAAGTCCGGGTGGGGGAAATGCCGAAACTGCTGACAAGCGCGGCCCAGCGGGGAAAAGTGGAAACGGCTGTGGAGATCGATCCGGAAATCAAGGCCCCGGTTCAGGAAGGAGATGTGATCGGCCGGGTAGTTTACCGGATAGACGGTGAAACTGTGGCTGAGGTGGAGGTAACTGCGGCTGAAAATGTTGAACAAATTACCTTTTTATCGGTGCTTAGCTACTTGATCCGGGAATTCTTTACACTGTAATACCGGCTGAAAAAGAGTAAAGCGGCAGTCTGTAAATTGCGTTGACTTCTCTGCCGACTTATTGTAGAATAGAAGCAAGGAAAAAGACGGAATTAAAAAGGAGTGCGTTTTTGATGCCATTGAAACTGGACGATGGATATTTGAAGGATTTCATTTCCCGGCATGAATACGAGGCGATTGCTCCGCAGGTCAGGACCGCCCATGAGCTGCTCATGTCCGGAAAAGGTCCCGGCAGCGATTTTACCGGCTGGGTGACGCTGCCCACGGACTATGACCGGGAGGAATTTCAGCGCATTAAGGCTGCGGCCCGGCGCGTAAAGGAAAATTCCGATGTGTTTGTGGTCATCGGCATCGGCGGTTCCTATCTGGGAGCCAGAGCTGCCATCGAGTTTTTGAAGTCCGACCGGTATAACGATCTGAAAAAGGATACCCCCGATATCTATTTTACCGGCAACAGCATCAGCTCCTCTTCGCTGGCAGAGCTCGTTTCCATCTGCGAGGGGAAGGATATCTCCATCAATATGATCTCGAAGTCCGGCACTACCACGGAACCGGCTATCGCCTTCCGGGTATTCCGGGAGCTTCTAGAAAAGAAATACGGCAAGGATGGCGCGAAGCAGCGCATTTTCTGCACTACCGACAGACAGAAGGGCACCCTGAAACAGCTCGCCGACAAAGAAGGCTATGAGACTTTTGTAGTGCCGGACGATGTGGGCGGCCGCTATTCTGTGCTCACCGCCGTGGGACTTCTGCCCATTGCCGTGGCCGGAGCGGATATTGACGCGCTCATGGCCGGAGCCGCTAAAGCGGCGGAGCTGTACAGCGCTCCTTCCCTGGAAGAAAACGACTGCTATAAATATGCGGCGATCCGCAACATTCTCTACAACAAGGGCAAGTCCACTGAGGTGATGGTGAGCTACGAGCCCTGCTATACCATGATGAACGAGTGGTGGAAGCAGTTGTTTGGCGAGAGCGAGGGAAAGGACAAAAAGGGCCTGTTCCCGGCTTCCGTTGTGTTTTCCACCGATCTTCATTCCATGGGCCAGTATTTGCAGGACGGTCGGCGCACCATGTTTGAGACGGTCATGCTGATCGATAAGCCGAAATACGATATCACTCTGGGCAACGATCCGGAGAATGTGGACGGCCTCAATTATCTGGAGGGTCGCACGATGGCGTTTGTCAACGAAAAGGCGTTCCAGGGCACGGTGCTTGCCCACAACGACGGCGGCGTGCCCAGCGTGGTGATCCACGCGCCCGATTTCAGCGAGGAAACCTTGGGCCAGATCATCTATTTCTTTGAGAAAGCCTGCGCCGTTTCCGGATACCTCCTGGGCGTGAATCCCTTTGACCAGCCCGGCGTGGAAAGTTACAAAAAGAATATGTTTGCTCTGCTGGGCAAGCCCGGCTATGAAGAAGCCAAAGCTGTTTTGGAGGAAAGACTTTCCAGATAGAGATCCGAATAGTGGGAGACGAGGCCTGCCGGGCCCGTCTTCACGCGGACTAAAACAGCACTGTTAGATTTCAAATAAGATAAGAAATCCCCGCTCCTTTGGGCGGTTTCCCGTCCTATGAGACGGAATAAAAAAATAAAGGAGAGCTGAACCGTGATTACACTTCTGACTGGCAACAAGGGCTCTGGCAAGACAAAAAAGCTGATTGAACTGGCAAATGCCGCCGTGGAAAAGTCACAAGGCAACGTGGTGGTGATCGAAAAAGGCCAGAAGCTGACCTATGATATTTCCCATACTGCGCGATTGGTGGATTCCGACGCCTACGACATCAAGGGAGCCGACGCCCTGTGCGGGTTCCTCTGCGGTATCTGCGCGGGCAACTATGATGTGACGGATATTTTTGTGGATTCCACCCTGAAGATCACAGGGACAGGCGCTGAGGCGCTGGAAACCATCATTCCGGAGCTCGAAAAGCTGAGTGCCGCTGCGGACACCCGTTTTTACCTTTCCGTTTCCGCTGCGAACGAGGAGATCCCCTCTGCCGCTGCGAAATATGTCCTGAAATAATTTTACAGACGATATGGGGACGGGCGGCTTTTTTGCCGCCCGTTTTTTCCCGAATGCATCGATTTCCGGGAGAGGGCTTTTAAAGCCGGCAGGGTGGCAAAAAGTGCTTGACAAAGCCAAAACCCGCCGGTATAATATAGCAGTACGGCATTGAGGTAGGCTATGATAATTGATTTGAAAAAATATTTTCTGGGCCAATGCGATACCCTGGAAGTCTCTCTGGACCTGACCGGTTTGGAATTGGACGGTGTCAAGCCGTTTTGTGCGCCTGTCAGGGGCTGGGCAAGACTGAAAGGTTCTGTTGGCTCCGTGCAGCTCGACGCCCACCTGACGTACACGACCGTTATGCCCTGCGATCGCTGCGGTGAAATGACAGGCCGGGACTGGGTGAAGGACTTCTCCCATATTCTTGTCAGAGAGCTCAGCGACGAACAGGACGACGCCTATGTGATGGTGCCGGACGGACGGCTGGATCTGGACGAGCTTCTGCGGGAGGATATTTTACTGGAAATGCCCAGCAAATATCTTTGCGGCCCGGATTGCAAGGGGCTGTGCCCCAAATGTGGGAAAAACCTGAATGAGGGCAACTGTGGTTGCGACCGCAGGGAGATCGACCCCAGGCTGGAAGTTCTGAAAGATCTGCTTTAAATTCAGTCAAGAGCCGTATTGCTACGGTGTGGAAATTCTGTAAGAGTTAAGGAGGTGCTTACGCATGGCAGTACCCAAGGGTAAAGTATCCAGCGCGAGACAGAATAAAAGACGTTCCAACGTGTGGAAGCTTCAGGCTCCCGCTTTGATGAGATGTCCCCAGTGCGGGGAATACAAGACGCCTCACAGGGTTTGCGGCAGCTGCGGTTATTACAACGGCAGACAGGTCGTAAAGAAGGACGCCTGAGTTGTTCTGGAATCAGCGAAAGGGAACGCCGGAAGCGTTCCCTTTTCTTGTGTAACAGCCGGACTTTCCGACAGGGAAGACAGGACTGCTTTGGGAGGCGATGAAATGGACGTGCGCGTGGGAGATATTCTGCGTATGAAAAAGCCCCATCCCTGCGGCAGCGTGGAATTTGAGGTGCTCCGTTCGGGTATGGATTTTAAGATCAAATGCTGCAAATGCGGTCGGGAAGTGATGCTTCCCCGGCTGAAATGTGAGAAGAACATCAAAAAGATCATCCGGGAGGAGCCGGGCGAGCAGTAGCGCCTTCCTGTTTTTCGAAAAAATAACAGGAAAGGGCGTGTTTGCCATGTTTGAAAATCTGCAGGTATTTGAAAACCGGCTGGAAGAGCTGAACCTGAAGCTTTATGACCCCCAGACAGCCGGGGACCGGGAACTTTATGCCGGCCTGATGAAGGAATATAAGGAGCTGGAGCCTGTTGTAGAAGCTTATCGGGCTTATCGGGACTGCCAGCGAGCCATCGACGAGGCAAAGGAGCTGCTGGAGGAAACCTCCGACCGGGAGTTGCGGGAAATGGCCCAGGAAGAGCTGCGGGAAAAAGGAGAGCGGCTCAGAGAGTTAGAGGAGCGGATCAAGCTCCTCCTTTTACCAAAGGATCCAAACGATGAAAAGAATGTCATCGTGGAGATACGCGGCGGCACAGGCGGTGAGGAAGCAGCATTATTTGCCTACGATCTGTACCGCATGTATACCGCCTACGCTGAAAAGCAGGGCTGGAAAACGGAGATCGTGGGCCTGAATGAAACGGAGCTGGGGGGCTTTAAGGAGGTCAGTTTCCTCATCGATGGAGAAGGCGCCTACTCCCGGCTGAAGTTTGAAAGCGGCGTTCATCGGGTCCAGCGGGTCCCGGAAACGGAGACCCAGGGCCGTATTCACACCTCGGCTGCCACCGTCGCGGTTCTGCCGGAGGCGGAGGAAGTAGAGGTGGATATCGACCCGGGGGATTTGCGGATCGATACCTTCCGTTCCAGCGGAGCCGGAGGCCAGCATATCAACAAGACCTCCTCCGCTATCCGCATCACCCATCTGCCAACGGGCATGGTGGTGGAATGCCAGGACGAGCGGAGCCAGTATAAAAACAAGGATAAGGCCATGAAGGTGCTGCGGGCAAGGCTCTTGGATCAGGAGCAGGCAAAGGCCAGCGCCCAGGTGGCGGAAGAACGCCGCAGCCAGGTGGGCAGCGGGGACCGCTCCGAACGGATACGCACCTACAATTTCCCACAGTCCCGTGTGACGGATCATCGGATCGGCCTGACGCTCTATAGGCTGGAGGAAATCATGGCTGGAGAACTGGATCAGCTCATCGAGCCGCTGATCGCCGCCGATCGGGCGGCGAAGCTGGAAGAACAGAGATAGGGAAGAAGAATGGAAAATGGATACATTACTTCTCAGCGGAAACCATAAGAATGATATCGAACGGGCAGGAAAGATCCTCCGGGCCGGGGGACTGGTGGCGATCCCCACCGAGACGGTGTACGGCCTGGCGGGGAATGCCTTAGACCCCGGGGCCGTCAGACGCATTTATGAAGCCAAGGGAAGGCCCTCCGACAACCCCCTGATTGTGCACATCTGTGACATTTCTCAGCTTGCGCCTCTGGTGCGGGAGGTGCCGGAAAGCGCCAAAAAGCTGGCGGAGGCCTTTTGGCCCGGCCCGCTGACCATGATCCTGAAAAAATCGGAGCTGATCCCGCCGGAAACCAGCGGCGGACTGGATACGGTGGCGGTGCGGTTTCCCTCCCACCCGGCGGCAAGGGCGGTGATCGCCGCGGCAGGAGTACCCCTGGCCGCGCCCTCCGCCAATTTGTCCGGAAAGCCGAGCCCCACTGCTTTTGCTCATGTGAAGGAGGACCTGACCGGCCGGGTGGACGCCCTTCTGGACGGTGGGGACTGCGACGTGGGTGTGGAATCCACCGTCATCACCCTGGCGGAGGGAACGCCCCGGGTACTGCGCCCCGGCGGGGCGACGCTTTCCCAGTTGCGGGCTGTGCTTGGCCGGGTGGAAGTGGACCCGGCGGTGCTTCACATGCTGGAAAAGGGAGAGAAAGCTTCCTCCCCGGGCATGAAATACAAGCATTATGCACCGAAGGCCGATGTGGTGCTGGTGGACGCATCTCCCATAGAATATTCAAATTATGTAAACCAATTTGACGCCTGTCACGCCCTGTGCTTTGACGAGGACCGCGCTATGCTGAAGGTCCCATTCCTCAGCTATGGCAGCCGGTACAACGGAAGCGCCCAGGCTCACGGACTGTTTTCGGCCCTTCACCGGCTGGACGCGCTGGGCGCTGAAAAAGTATATGCCCATATGCCTTCGAAAAACGGCGTAGGGCTGGCGGTCTATAACCGGCTGATCCGGGCGGCGGGTTTTTCCGTGGTAATTCCCCAGGATCATTTTATCGTGGGCTTGACCGGCCCCACCGGCGCGGGAAAATCCACAGTGGCACAGCTGCTTCGGCAGGCGGGGTGGGCGGTCGTGGACTGCGATGCTTTGACCCGCAGCCCCAAGGTCTACGACACAGCCTGTATCCGAGAATTGCAGGCAGCCTTTGGAGAAGACACAGCTCCCGGCGGGACGCTGAACAGAAAGGAGCTGGCCCGGCGGGCTTTCGCCTCGGAAGCGGCAAAAAAATTATTGGAGAGAATTACCTTCCCCAGGATCATGAGAGCTGTGCAAAAGCGGATCGACGAAGCTTTCGCGGCAGGGAGCAAAGCTGTTGTTCTGGACGCGCCCACGCTGTTTGAGGCGGGCCTCGACAACGAGTGTGTCAGGATTTTGGCGGTCACCGCCCCGGAACAGGAACGGGCGGCGCGCATCAAAAAGCGGGACGGTCTTACCGATGAACAGACTGCCCTGCGGCTTTCCGCCCAGCACGGGGAAGGCTTTTACGCGGCCCGGGCGGATTGGCTCATCGAAAACAGAGACGGCGAAGACCCTTCCGCTGCGCTGGCGCCTGTTCTGGCGGAGCTGCGGGAAGATCTGAAACCCGATACAAATTCCTGATAGGCGTTCATTCTGTGAAAGAAAGGAGACGGCTTGGCTGTGAGGAAAACCGGCTTCGTGTGGATCACTGTAGTGCTGATCGTGGCCCTGCTGGGAATTTTTGCAGGCCCCGCTTTGGTGGAAACTGGCATGAAACTGCTGTATCCACAGCCTTATGAAGAGCTTGTGCAGCGGGAAGCCGCCGAGTTTGACCTGGACAAGAACCTGGTTTATGCTGTCATGCGGACGGAAAGCGGTTTTGACGAGCAGGCAAAGTCCCGTGCTGGCGCTCAGGGCCTGATGCAGCTGACCCCGCCTACCTTTGAGTGGATCTCTTCGCTGTATCCCCCGGAAAACGGCGGCGCGAACGTGCTGGACCCTTCCGACAATATCCACTGCGGCTGTGCGCTGCTCAGACTGCTGCTGGATCAGTACGGCAGCCTGGACGTGGCTCTCTGCGCCTATAACGCTGGTATGGGAAACGTCAGCGAATGGCTGTCCGGCGGGCAGTATTCCAACGACGGTGAGAGCCTGCATACCATTCCCTACCCGGAGACGGATTCCTATGTAAAAAAAGTGAAAAAGGCCATGGAACGGTACGAAAAGCTCTATGACGGGCCGGACGAATAAATCATGGCCCTTATGAGATTGACTTTTCCTCCGAAAGGGAGTAAAGTAGGCGTAAGATAAAAGAGAACAGGGACGCCTGTTTGAGAAGGAGAGAGTATCAATGGCAAAGAAGAGTGAAAAGATCGACGCCAAAGAACTGGCTAAGGAGCTTTTAAATGACAAGACCCACGGCGCGAAAAAGGCTGGGGCCGGAGAAATGAAGAAAGCAGACAAATTCGCCGAGGGCTACAAGGATTTCCTGAATCAGGCCAAAACCGAACGGGAATCGGTGGATTACGCCGTAAAGGCTGCGAAGGCCGCCGGATTCGTGCCCTTTGACCCCACGCATAAATACAAGGCCGGGGACAAGGTATACTATGACAACCGCGGCAAGGCCATGTGTCTGGCTGTCATCGGCAAAAAAGGCTGCAAGGAGGGCGTGCGTATTGCGGCCGCCCATATCGATAACCCCCGTATCGACCTGAAACCCATTCCTTTGTACGAGGCAAACGAGCTGGCGCTGCTCAAGACCCATTATTACGGCGGCATCAAGCATTACCAGTGGACCGCTATTCCTCTTTCCATGCACGGAAAGATCGTGCGCAAAGACGGCACGGAGATCACCGTGAACGTGGGCGAAAAGGAGGGAGATCCTCAGTTTACCATTACCGATATCCTGCCCCATCTGGGCCGGGATCAGATGGGCAAGAAGCTGGGCGAGGCCTTTACCGGCGAAGATTTGAATATCCTGGTGGGCAGCCTGCCGCTGGAGGACGCCGAGGGCGAGCAGCTCTACAAGCTGAATGTCATGAACATTCTTCACCAGCAGTATGGCATTGTGGAGAGCGACCTTATTTCCGCGGAAATTTCTTTTGTGCCCGCATTCAGGGCCGTGGATATCGGATTTGACCGCAGGATTATCGGCGCTTACGGCCGGGTGTGCGCCTATCCTTCCCTGCAGGCCCTGCTGGACTGCAAAACACCGGAGCACACGGCTGTGGTGTGTCTGGCGGACAAAGAGGAGATCGGCAGCGTGGGCAACACGGGCCTCTGCTCTGAATACCTCAATTATTTTGTGTCCGATCTGGCCGAGGCTGAGGGCCTTGCGCCCCGCCATGTCTGGTCTAGATCCAGCTGTCTGTCTGCCGATGTGACGGCGGCCTTTGATCCCACCTACGCCGGGGCCTATGAAAGCGGAAATTCCTGCTATCTGAATCGCGGCGTGGGTCTGGCCAAGTACACCGGAGCCCGGGGCAAGAGCGGCAGCAACGACGCTTCCGCCGAGTTTGTAGGCTGGGTGCGCAGAACGCTGGATAACGCCGGTGTGGTGTGGCAGATCGGGGAGCTCGGCAAGGTGGACCAGGGCGGCGGCGGCACTGTGGCGCTGGATATTTCCCGCCTGAATGCGGACGTCATTGACATCGGCGTTCCGGTGCTTTCCATGCACGCTCCCTTCGAGGTGGTTTCCAAGCTGGATGTGTACAGCACCTATAAGGCTGTCAAAGCCTATTTTGAAGTGAAATAAGTTTTTTAAGTGAAATTCTCCGCTGGGAAAACCGGCGGAGTTTTTTCTTTTTCCCAAAATTTCCCGAAGAGAGGTATTTAGAAAATTTTCTAAATACCTCTTGACTTTTGCAAACCAGGTGGTACAATCTATTTAGAAATATTTCTAAATGCTTTGAAAGGCGGTGGGGAAGTGGGTTTCGGCGAGACGTTCAAAGCGCTGTCGGATCCGGCGCGCCGGGAGATCCTGACCCTGCTTCGGGGTGGGAAGATGTCAGCGGGGGAGATCGGCTCTCATTTTGAGATGACCGGCGCCACCGTGTCTTACCACCTGTCCCAGCTGAAAAAAGCGGGATTGGTGTTTGAGTCCAAAGAAAAAAATTATGTCTACTACCAGCTGAACACCTCCGT
>CAZXLM010000016.1:0-39063 GCA_964642055.1 uncultured Acutalibacter sp.
TCGCCCTCCTGGCGGTATGTACCGCCCATGCGTTCATACAATGATTTCACAAAAATGGCTCCTTTCGTGTTGAAATGCTTGCAATTACGGACTTTTATACTCCTTTCCTACAACCGCAAGTTCCATTCACCACAAATGAGCCGCAGTCATATGTATTTGGTGGCACAAACCACCCTTTACATATTAGCTCTCATAATGCAATGGAAATAACTTTTTTCACGTTCGATTCCTCCATTTTATTTTTTCTGTTTTCTTTGCTTTTTACAGGCATTCTCTGAAAATTTCCAGGATCTCTTCGTGGGTCATAATTTTATAGGCGCCCGGTACGCAGGCGCAGGAATCGGCGATGGCTTTCAAGTCGACAGAGCCGTCTACCCCCAACTCCCCCAGAGTAGTGGGCATACCCAGCTCTTTGATAAAATCCGCCAGCGCCTCTACACCCGCTTTGGCCAGATCTATCTCAGAACGGCCGTCCGGCTGAATGTCCCAAACCGCAGCTGCGAACCGAGCAAATTTCTTCGCACCGGCCTCGCAGATATGCCGGTAATAGACCGGGTGCAGGACCGCAAGGCCCTCGCCATGATTGCAGTTCAGATACGCACCCAGCTGGTGCTCCATCTGGTGGCACTCGAAATCGCACTTTTTTCCCAGCTTGATGATACGATTTTCCGCCATGGATGCCTCCCACATCAGGTTGCTCCGGGCCGTAAGGTCCTGAGGGTCCTTCACAGCCGCCCGCAGATCCCGAATGACGCCCCGCATCAGGGCTTCCATGATGTCATCGGAAACATTGGGTTCGTCCGGGCCGCTGAAATAGGTCTCCATGATATGGGACAGGGTGTCAAACCCGCCGGAAACCATCTGACGCACAGGCACAGAGCAGGTGTAGGACGGATCCATCAGGGCAAATTTCGGGTTGAGCTGGGGATAATCCCGGCCGGTCTTTATCTTCAGCGCTTCGTTGGTGATGACTGCTCCGCCGTTCATCTCGCTGCCGGTACCGGCTGCGGTAACGAGCACACCCAGGGGCAGGGGCTCAAAGTCTATGATGCCGGGACGGGACCAGAAGTCGGTCCAGATATCCCCCTCATAGACGGCGCCCAGGGAAACGGCCTTGCAGCAGTCCATGACGGAACCGCCGCCCACACCCAGAATCAGACCCGCGCCGCTTTCCTTCGCAAGCTTCGCGCCGTCAATCACCTTCTGATAGGTGGGGTTCGGCATGATCCCAGGAAACTCCACTACCTTTTTTCCGGCTCTTTCCAGCGCAGACAGCACTTCCTCATAAACGCCGCTTTTCTTGATGGAACCGCCGCCATAGGCCAGCAGCACCGTGTCCGTCTTACAGGCCTTTCCGGCAAGGCAGGACAGATATTCTCTTACGCAGCCCTTGCCGAAAAAAACGCGGGTGCTGTTTTGAAAAATAAAGTTATTCATATCCATCTCTCCTTTCAGGTAAGGCTCAGCGCCCAATTTCGTACCACAGATTCCGAAGCGCCGCTGCCAAAGCGCATTCCCGTCTGCCAGTCGCCTGTCCCGGCCATTTCCTGAAGCAGCTCCCCGCTCTGTCCCAGACCGGAGCTGGAGGAGGTGCAGAAGGGGACCACGATCTTTCCTGTAAAGTCATTATGCTTTACAAAATTGTTCACCGGCCATGCGGCAATGCCCCACCAAATGGGATAACCGATCAAGACCGTATCGTATTCGTCCCAGTTTTCCACGGTTTCTTTGGTCAGAGCAATGTCCCTCAGGCTTTCATCATCGTGTTCCCTGTTCACCCGGCTGCCGTCCGCGTTCCAGTTCAGGTCGGCGGAAGTATACGGTTCAGTCGGGATCAGTTCAAATTTATCTGCACCCAGTGCATCAGCGATATACCCTGCCACCCGTTCCGTGCTGCCGGTGGCGGAAAAATAGACCACCAGGGTCTTTCCGCTGGCAGGCTGTTCCGGCTTGGGGTCCGGCCCGGGCGCCGGGGGCTCCTGGGAGCCGCCGCCTTCGCCGCCGCTGCTTCCGCTGTTTTCATCGTCTCTGCTGAGATATTTCATCATGATCGTGGCAATTTCAGCCCGGGTGGCCTGGCCCTGGGGCACAAAGCGGTTTTCGCCTCTGCCGCTGATAATACCCTCGGTTCGGGCCCAATCCACAGCTGTCCGGGCATACCCGGCAATACTGCTCTTATCGGCAAAATCCTGCCCGGCCTCGGCCGCCGGGCAGTCTTCATAGCGCCATAGGACTGCGGCGGCGTCCTGGCGGGTCACCCGGTCTCCTACACCGAAGCGCCCGTTCGGATAACCGCTGATCACATTGTTCAAAGCGGCCCATCTGACCGCGTCCGTGTAATACCTGCCCTCCCTTACGTCTGAGAAGGGAACTCTGCCGCTGACAGCAGGCGAGCCCGCCTGCCGGTACAGCACACTGACGAGCATCTCCCGGGTCATGGGCCTTTCCGTTCCCTGTGCCGCTCATCAGCCCCCGGCTCTGTACGAAATCGACCGCTTCTGCATACCAGGCGTTGTCCTTCACATCGGTAAAGCTTCCTGCCGCAGAAACGGGAACCGCCAGCCCCAGCACCAGGGCAAGTGCGAGAAGCAAGGATAAAATGCGTTTCACAAAACCATTCCTTTCGTCATCTTCCTTTTTCACAGTATAAACCCGAAATCGTCTTTCTGAGAAGTTCCCATGTGTTTACAGGTATATACCTTTGGGTTATCGCCTCAGTTTTCCCCAAACACCTTTTCCAGCCACTGGCTGTATTTGGGGATCCAGCCCTCGGTGTAGCCATAGCCGTGGGGCCGATCCTGCAGCACGTCGGTATCCACCTGCACGCCCGCCTGGCGCAGAGCGTCCACACAGGCCCCAAACTGGCTGTAAAAGGGGTCCCGAGTACCATAACAGAAGTAGGTGGGCGGCAGGTTCGCCCTGCGGAACTCCCCCACGTCCAGAGAAGCCACGCTGAGCCGCCCGTAAAAGGAATAGATCATGCCGCAGGCGGCAGCATCGGCGGAAATCCTATCGAGGCTGTCCGGCTGGTACCTGCTGTCTAAAGCGGAGCCGTCCACCGTCCCGGAATAGTGCAATATCTCTTCCCCCGCCAGAATCCCACCGGCGGAAAATCCCATAACGGCGATATCCTTCTCATCTATCTCGTAAACCTCGGCGTTTTTCCGCACAAAGCGCACCGCCCGGGCCAGATCCAGCGCGCCCTCTTCCTGGGTGTAGGGCCGCAGGCGGTAGTCCACCACAAAGCTCTGATAGCCCTGTTTGGAGAGCTCCTGCGCCACCGGCGTGCCCTCGTTTTCGTCGCTGCGAAACTGGAACGCCCCGCCTGCGCAGACCAGCACCGCGCCCTTGGGCTTCGTCCCTTTTTCCACGGGGAAAGACGTAACGGTGGGGCGAAAATCCGGGCCGTCAAAATAACTGCCGTTGTTTTCCGTATAGCTTGTCACGGCCGGCGCGTTCCCTGCCTCCCAGAGGTAGAGCTTCTGAGACTTCTCCGCGTCGACTGTGGCCGTCAGCACTGTATCGCCGCCGGAAAGGGCATGCTCGCCAAACAGCCAGCCCATGATGGTTTCATCGTGGGCAAACTGGCCGCCGCCTGCGTGCTGGTCACTTACGCCCCGTTCGTCAAAATAGTCCTGCGATTTCAAATCCAACACCACCAATTTTTCAATTTCACTGCCGCTCAATCCCTGCGCGCTGTACAATTCCCGCAGCCGGGCATACGTTTCCCGCACAGAGTCTGAACCGTAATAGCTGTCGTTCTCGCCCGCGGCCAGATACACCGGCGTGCGGCTTTCAACCACTGGGGCCAGTTCTCCGTCCCATTTGGAGCTGACCAGCAGATATGCGGTGAAAAGTTCCGGCGCCAGCTTCATCACCAGGGAGCCTGTCTCTCCGCCGCCGGAATAGCCTTCCAGATACACCCGGGTGGGGTCGGTATTGTAATGCGCCAGAATGTACCGAGTCAGCGCCACAGCCTGCCGGGCGCTGGTGATCTGCCAGTCGCCCAGCTGCGGCGCGACAACAATCATTTCCGGGTCGTATTTCCGGGCTTCAACGCCGAAATCCTCCGTGCGCACATTCACGCCTACGCCCTGAAAGTACAGGCCGCCATAGCCGGGCAGCGTGACAAACAGCCCGTAAGGCTTTGTGCCGTCATAGCTTTCCGGGACATACATTCCGAAATGAATGTCGCCCTCCGTTTCATCATGGAGCACATTGTCAAACTGAAAACCCCGAATGTCCTCGCTGCCGAAATCTATGTCCTCCGGAGGGGGAACCGTCTCCGGCAGTGGAGAAGCCGCGCTTTCCGGCGGGAGAACTGTTTCCACCGGCACGAAAGCCGTCTCCGATGATGAAGGAACCGGTTCTGCCGATGAAGGAGCCCCGCTGCTGTTCATAACCTCTGCCGGCCCGCATGCCGCCAGCAGCAGTGCCAGCAGCAGCGCCGCTGTGATTCTTTTCAAGTGCCTCATTCCTTTTCTGTCTCATTTCTGATCTATTATAAAAACACAGCGGCCTGCTGAGAAGTCTCCGTTTGTTCACAAGTATATACCTTTGGGTTATGTTAAAAAACGCGGGCCGCAGCCCAGCGCGTCTCCCTTTCAGTTTTCCGGAAGCAAACTCAACCATTGGTTTCTTTTTTGCAAAAACTCCTCTATTGAACACAACTGCTATTTTTACTATAATACAACCAAATAAGCAAAAGGACGGTGGCCATATGCCAAATATACTGAGCGAACGCATTGCGGCCCTGCGGAAGGAACGGGGTCTGACCCAGGAACAGCTGGGAAAGCTGGTGGGCGTTTCCGCCCAGGCAGTGGGGAAGTGGGAAAAAGGCGGCGCGCCGGATGTGGAACTGCTGCCTGCGCTGGCCGAAAAGCTTGGGGTCTCCATCGATAGCTTGTTCGGGCTGGACGGCGCACAGCGGCTGGACGTGGAGGAAACGGTGGTGAACTGGGTGCGGTCCCTCCCGGCCCAGGAGCGGATGGACCGGTTCTGCCGTCTGCTGTGGGCGTCCATCAAGAGCTTTTTGTATCCGGAGATAGAGATGCCCCGCATGGATTATCTGAAAAACTGCCGCCAGCTCGACGGCGTTCCCCAGATTATGTACAGCAAAGGGCGGTGCGGCGGCGGGCTCTTCATGGACTGCCACGCGGACGATATGAGCTTTGTCACCCTCTGGCCGGAGCCGAAGGAGGGCTACGCCGCCTATTTCCCGCCGATGGAAAACTGCCGCCGTCTTTTTACGTTGCTGGCGAAGCCCGGCTGCCTGGAGATTCTGGAAGCGCTGGGCCGAAAGAAGTGTGGCTTTTTTGTGCCGGAGATCTTCGCCGAAGAGCTCCATCTCCCGGCCGAAACCGTTACGAAGATGCTGGAGGAGCTGGAGAACATGGGCGTGGTGTGGTCCATCAAGCTGGAAACCCGGGCGGGCGAAGTCAAAGCCTACAAAGTCTGCCACCCCTTAACACTGGTGCCGTTGATGATGGCTGCGCGAAGCTTTATGGAAACAAATAATTGCTACCTCTACAGCTATAACGACGATATCCCCCTGCTTCGCGGCGAGGCATGGGAAAAGGAGGAGGATAAAAGCAATGAAAAGGCTTGAGAAAAAGGCTTCCATGGCATACTACCTTGCAAAATTCAAGGGTGCTGTGTTTCTGGCAGTTCTGCCGCTTTTGGTGATCTGCGGGGGCCAGGCCGGGGCGGCCCTGGTGATGGCCCAGATTTTCCAGGCGGTCTTTGAGGGCAGTCTGACGGGAATGCTTCGCTGGATTCTCCTGCTGGCGGCGATTTGGTTTGCCCTGATGGGCGTCAGCGCCCTGTGGGAAATGCTCCAGGCCCGGGCTGTTCGAAAGCTGAACAATGCAGTTCGGCAGGACATGGCCGCTACGCTGGTTTCCATGGGCCATCAGGAATATCACAGCGTTTCTACCGGCGAGCACCTGTCTCAGTTTACCAATGATGTGAACCAGATCGAGAACCTGGCCTGGAAACCCTTTTTCCAGTTTGTGGAAATGGCGGCCACGGCGGTGTTCAGCGTCATAGCCCTGTTTACCATTCACTGGTCGCTGGTGCTGGCGGCGCTTTTGACCACGGCGCTGATGCTGTTTTTCCCTCAGCTTTTCAACAGGAGAATGGAGCGCTTGGGAGAAGTCTGCGCTAAAGAGCAGGCCCAGGCTACCGCGAAGCTGAAGGACCTGCTTTCCGGCTGGGACGTGCTGCGGTTCTTTTCCCGGGAGCAGAGGTTTTCCGAAGATTCCCGCCAAGCCAGCGACCAAATCGAGCGGCCACGGTTCCGGCTGGCCTATGTAAAGGGCCTTGTGGGAGCCGGAGTAAACTGCCTCAATGTGACTTGTCAAATGCTTATTGTGGGCCTGGTGGGGCTGCTGGCCATTTGGGGCTACACCCAGGCAGGCTCCCTGGCGGCGGGAGGCAATCTGTGCGGCCAGCTTTCCAACTCTCTGGGCAGCATGGCGGGGCTGTTCCTGTCTTTTTCCTCCTCAAAGCCCTTTTTCGAGAAAATCACCATGCATGCCGGGGAAGAGGCCCCGCCTGAGACTGCGGACGCGGCGGCCCCGGTCAAAAACGCCATCACCGTGGAACATCTCAGCTTTCAGTATGGCGAAAAGCCCATTCTGCAAAACCTGTCCCTGAAGTTTCAAAAGGGCGGCAAATACGCCCTCACCGGCCCCTCAGGCTGCGGAAAGTCCACTTTGTTGAAACTCCTGCTTGGCTGGCTGCCGGATTATGAAGGGGATATCCGCTTTGACGGCAGAAACGCCCGGGACCTCACCCCCAAGCAGCTTCAGCAGCAGATAAGCTACATCGAGCAGAACGTGTTCCTCTTTAATTCCAGTATCCGGGACAATATCACCCTGGGCGAAAAATTTACCGATGAACAGATGGAAAAAGCCCTGAAAGACAGCGCCCTGATAGACGACCTGGCCGCCATGCCGGACGGTTTGGATACCGTGGCCGGTGAGGAAGGCAGGAACCTCTCCGGCGGGCAGAAACAGCGGGTGGCCATCGCCCGGGCGCTGATACACGAGCGTTCTATTCTTCTGGTGGACGAGGGCACCAGCGCCCTGGACCAGCAGAATGCGGACATCGTGGAAAAGAGCCTGCTCTCTAACCCCGGGCTGACGCTGATTTTAGTCAGCCACCATCTCACGCCGGAGCGGAAAGCGCAGTTTACCCAGGTATATGAATGGGACATGTGAACTTTTTCAAACAGGCTTTTCAAACGGCCTTTGGCGGTGTATACTTTAGGGTATAGACCGTTTAGGCTGCAAAACAGAAAGGAGCTTGCGAAATGTCTGAAAAAGTTCTGGCCACCTCAAAAAAGTTCTGGAATTATCTGGAAAAAGCTGATGTGGCGGGTATGGAGTCTATTGCAGACTCCCGCTGTACCTACGTGCACATCGGTGTCACCTGCGGTATGGAGGAAGAGATGAAAGCCTTTTCCGACGGCATTTTCAAGCCCACGGAGATCGTTCTCAACAGCCAGACCCCTCACATGTTCGGGGATACTGCCGTTGTGATCACCGACTGCAATTACGGGCTGCTGCTGGGCGGCAAACCCACCACCCACCACTTTGCCGTCACCGAGGTCTACCAGCTTCGGGAAAACGACTGGAAGCTGATCCAGTTCTCCTTTACAGCCCTGGTGTATTGATATGTACAATCCACAGCTTGAGACCTTTATCCAGGCCGCAGACGCGGGCAGCTTCAACCGGGCCGCTGAGCGCATGTACATCACCCCCACGGCGGTGATCAAGCAGATAAACCTCTTGGAAACCTCGCTGGACGTGAAGCTCTTTGAGCGCACCCACCGGGGCCTGTCCCTGACAAAAGCGGGAGTGTCCCTTTACAAGGACGCGAAATATATCATTCAATACTGCAAGGATTCCGCCAGCCGGGCCAAGAACGCTATGCAGGGGGATACGGATATTATCCGCATCGGCACCTCTCCCATGACCCCTGCCCAGGCCCTGCTGGAGCATTGGCCTGCTATTCATGAATGCTGTCCGGAGATAAAGTTCCAAATGGTGCCCTTTGACAACTCGCTGGAAAACGCCCGGCAGATCCTGGGAAACCTGGGCCAGGGCATCGATGTGGTGGTGGGACTGTTCGACGAGGTGCTTTTGAACCTGCGGCGCTGTGCGGGCTTTGAGATTTCCCGGGAGCCCCTGTGCTGCGCGGTCTCCATTTATCACCCGCTGGCCGCGAAAAACCGGCTGCGCGTGGAGGATCTTTACGGGGAAAATCTGCTGATGATGCACCGGAACTGGAGCCGCTATGTAGACGAGCTGCGGGACGATCTGTGGAAGAACCACCCACAGGTTAACGTGATAGATTTTGATATTTACAGCGTGGAGATTTTCAACCGCTGCGAAAACGGCAATGACGCGCTGCTCTGCGTCCAGCCCTGGAGCAATGTGCACCCGCTTTTGAAAGTCATTCCCGTGGACTGGGAATATTCCATGCCCTATGGTATCCTGCATTCCCCGACGCCCTCAAAAACCGTGGAAAAGTTTCTGGGGGCCTTGCGGGAAATCACAGGTACATAAGTTTCTGCCCGGCGGCATAAAGCGGCGGCGCGTCTGCAGGAAAACGCAGACACGCCGCTGTTTTTTTAGAAAAAAGCGCTGATTGGGAAACAGCGTCTGGCACTTCTTACTCAAAAGCGTTGGGGATCTGAATGATTCGTATAATGATACCGGCAATTGCCTCCACGTCCTCGCGGCAGCCGTTTTCCAGCCATTCCATCAGCACGGCGATGATGCCGTTGAGATAAAAAATCATCATATAGTGTCTGTCCTGCGGCGGCACGCAGAACCGCTCCAAAATGGGCTCAAATACCTGCTGAAACAGCTTCCGGTTGTCTCTGATGTAAGAAAGATACGGGAAAAGATAGCGGGGCGTGACAAGCACCAGCTCCTCCAGGGGGCAGGAGCGCATTCTTGCCAGAAAACCGTCCTCTTGAAAACGATGCATAAAGTCTCCCATCATTTTTTCTACACTTTCGCTGAGAAGGTCCCTCAGGCTTTCGTAATGCAGGTAAAAGGTAGACCGGTGCACCCCGGCACGCTGACAGATTTCCTTGACTGTTATGTACTGAAAATCCTTTTCAGCCAGCAGTTCCAGAAAGGCTTCGTCCATCCTTGCAGCCGTGTTGAAGTATTTGCTCTCCGCGCGGTTCATTGGCGCCGCCTCTTTCTCCATACAGTTTTGCATTTTACGATCATAAAAACTCCGGCCCCAACCGCCAGCGCACAGACTACGGCTCCGGTAATTGTGTTCATCTGCTGCCGGAAACTGCCGTCCCCCTTGCCAAATCTGGAAATCATGGCTGTCCGTAAGCCCAGCACCGACATGGCGGCTGAAACAAAGTGCAAGATCTTCCCTGCCAGGAGAATAGGACTTTTCAGCCTGCGGATTTTTACCAGGTTGATGACGGCCATCACCGCCATATAGAGAGTATACAGCGCCGAGAGATAGATGGCAATCCCCGGATACTGAAATCCGGAATTATCTTTTACCGTCAGTACCACCATGCCGCTCGCCCAGTGCATTTATGCACAAGCGCCCATATTACCCCTGTATACCCTGCCAGAGAAACCGCCGCAACTGCCCAACCGGGCGGATTCAGTGCCTTTTGCAGGACGGCCTTCAGCTTATTCATTCGCCTTTCCCGCTGATCTCCTTCGCCAGTTCCATAATTTCAAAGGCATATTTTTTCTTGCCCTTTTCCAGCAGCCGCCTGTAGACAGGGAAGTTTACTCCTACGCCCGCCATGCCCAGCAGACCAAGGGCCACGCCCGCGGCCATGGTCCCCGTGCCGCCCGGGCCGATCTGCCCCATACAGAGGCACATTCCAATACCCAGTACCAGCGCGGAAACAATACCAAAGCTGTAAGCGAAAACCGTCGCGGGCATTTTGGCTTTGGCGTCCAGCTTTTTTAGTGCGACCACTTTGGAGGTATCTTTGGGGGCGTACTCGTTCGCGAGTTGTTCGGCATAGATTTTGTCAGTGTTCATAAAGTCAGCTCCTTTGGTTTTGTGCCCTCATCATAGCAGGTTTCAGGCCAGAGGGGAACGTCAAAGATACTGTTTCGTGTCGATTTCTGAAACATCGCGGTTTTCCCGCTTATCCCCCGTCTTATAGTTTCAACAGAAGCGGGAGCGGCGGTTTTCAGGTTTCTGTTGACGGCGCAGGCCGCAAGGCTTTACAATGATATCTGCAAGGCCGTGGTTTTACGAAAAGGCAGGCTGAAGGGACAAGCGCAGGGAGTTTTCAAAAAAGAGCTTGACAAAATAAGTTCTATATAGTACTATTTGCAGGAGGACACACATGGAAACCAGAACAGGATTTCTCATCACCCAGATCAAACAGATACAGGGCAGGGTGTTCCAGCGGCTGCTGGACGACTGCGGCGTAAACGCGTTCAACGGGGCACAGGGGCACATTCTCTATGTGCTCTGGCAGGAGGACCGCGTGCCTGTTGCCGCGCTGGCCAAAAGCACGGGCCTGGCAAAGAACACCCTTACGGCGATGCTGGCCCGCATGGAGGCCCAGGGTCTGGTCGCCCGGGCCCCCGGCGACCGGGACCACCGCCAGGTGCTGATTTCGCTGACGGAGAAAGCCCGGGGACTGCAGGAGAAGTATGAGCAGGTCTCTCAGGAAATGAACCGGCTGTTTTACCGGGGACTTACCCAAAAGGACGCCGAACTGCTGGACGGTCTGCTGGATAAAATTTTGCTGAATCTGGAGGAATGCGAGTCCCGGCTGAAAAATCAGTAAAAGGAGCGAAAAGCATGGGAAAGGTCAAAGGCGCGCTGGGTAATGATTTCTGCCCCCAGGCACTGTTTCTGTACGGCAATTATCAGGAGGACGGCACGCCCCACTTCGGGCAGTTCTGCTGGTTCAGTTACTGCCATCTTCAGGACGGCGGGAAAGAGGGATTAGGCGTCATGGCCTGTATCGGCGAGGAGAAACTGACGAAAGATCTGATCCGTAAACAGGGCATGTTTTCGGCTAATCTGGTCACCAGGCCGCTTCTGCCCCTTGCCGATTATTACGGCACCACTTCCGGCCGGGAGAATTCCCGCAAGATGGAGCGGCTCCCCACAGTGGAGCCGGGCCAGGTCCTGCGCGTGCCTATGATCGTTGAAAGTCCGGTAAGCTTTGAACTGAAGGTGGCGGAAGAACGCCGTCTTGCCGCTGGCAGCGACCTGTTTCTCTGCCGCATCTGCAACGTCATGGTGGAAGAAAGCCTGACAAACGAGGCCCTGCCCTTTATCCAGCGCCTGCTCCAGGCAAACCCCGTTGTTACCGCCGGAGCCCAGCGATATGCTTCCATCACCGGGGAAGACCTGGGCGCTTGGGGAGAACCCAGCGCCGGTCTATAGTCTCTGACTTCATTTTGTAAAAACGAAAAACGGGACAAGCCTCTTCTTGGTTATCTAAAGGGAGGCTTGTCCCGGCGTCTTTAAAAGCAGCCGAGCAAGGGAGATCCGGGTCATGGGCATGCCGCATTTTTATAGCAGCAGTTCCAGAAAGGCTTCGTCCATGTTCTTACGGAAAGTGTTTTGTGATCTATGTCGCAAATCCTGCGTACTGGGTCATGTACAGGTCGTAATACCTTCCCCTTCTGCCGATCAGCTCCTCGTGATTCCCGCTTTCCACAATTTGGCCCTGATCCATCACCACGATGATATCCGCGTCCCGGATCGTGGAGAGGCGGTGTGCTATCACGATGCTGGTGCGATTCTCCATGATTTTCTGCATGGCCTGCTGGATCGCTTTTTCCGTGCGGGTATCCACGTTGGAGGTGGCCTCGTCCAAAATGAGGATCTTCGGGTCCGCCACAAAGGCCCGGGCAATAGCCAGCAGCTGGCGCTGGCCTCCGGAGAGGTTGGCGCCGGAACCGGTGAGTACGGTGTCGTAGCCCTCCGGCAGCTTTTGTATCATTTCAGCACAGCGGCTCATTGCCACGGCCTGCTCTATTTCGGGCATACCGGCGTTCTCGTTGGCGTATAGAAGATTCTGACGCACAGTGTCGCTGAACAGCACCGTGTCCTGTAAAACGATGGCCACATTCCTGCGCAAGGTATCCCGGCTCACCCTGCTGATATCCTGGCCGTCAACGCGGATTTCCCCGCTGTCAATGTCGTAGAAACGCATGAGCAGATTGACCACTGTGGTCTTCCCGCTGCCTGTAGCCCCTACCAGAGCTACCTTTTTACCCGAGGGCACCTGTAAAGTGAAGTCCCGCAGTACAGGGCTTCCGTCTGTGTAGGCAAAATCTACATGGGAAAACTCCACCGCCGCCTGTTGAGAGGCAAGAGGCTCCCCCGACATGTCCTCGCTCTTTTCGTCCAGCACCAGGAAAACCCGCTCGGCCCCGGCGATGGCGGTTTGCAGCTGGCCGTAGATCTGGGCAATCTCATTGATAGGCCGGCTGAACTGCTTGGCGTACACAATAAAAGCGGAGATAACGCCCACGGAGATCAGGCCGTTCACAGAAAAGTAACCGCCAAAGGCCGCGATGATCACAAATCCGATGTTGCCGATGCAGTTCATGATCGGGCCCATGATACCGCTGAAAATGTCGGTCTTAATGCCTGCCTTTGTCAGCTCGTTCGAAGTTTGGCAGAACTCCTCTATAGTGACCTCTTCATGCTGGTAAGCCGCTACCGTGCGGTATCCGGCCACCACCTCCTCCACCATGCCGTTGAGCTGCCCGAGATACGCCTGCCGCTTGCGGGAAAATTTCCGCACCCGGCCGGAGAGGATCTTGGTGGCCAGCACTGTCAGCAGCACCGTGGCAAAGCTCAGCAGAGCCAGCTGCCAGCAGTACCACAGCATCACGGCCACCGTGCCGAGTATCGTCAGCACCCCGGAAAAAAGGGAGGGCAGGGACTGGGACACGGTAGTGGAGATGTTTTCCACGTCGTTTGTCATGCGGCTCATCACGTCCCCATGGGAATGGGTGTCCAAGTATTTCACGGGCAGGTCCATGAGCTTTCCGAAGAGCTCCTCCCGCATGCGCTTTACAATGCGCTGGCTGAGTTTGGCGCTCACCAGTCTCTGGAAAAGCTGGCTGACGCTGTAGAGCAGGTATACTGCCGCCATAAGCCCTACCGTGGCAAGCAGCGGGCCGCCCCGGCTTCCGGCGATGATGTCAATAGCCCAGCTCTGAACGCTGGGGGCGTACACCCCGCACAGGGTACCGAAGGCCACCACGCCCAGCATGGAGAGCACCATGATCTTCTCTTTGGCAAAGTAGGCCGCAATGCGCTTTACTGTGGCTCCGGCATTTTCCGCGTGCTCCACGGCGGCAAAGCGGGCCCCGGTTCATCATACCGGGGATATTCCTCTGTTCCAGATTCAGCTTTTGTTCAGGCAATTTCCTCGTCCTCCTCTCCCATCTGCGAGCGGTAGATATCCTGGTAGATGGCGCAGCTCTGCAGTAGTTCCTGGTGGCTGCCCACCGCTGCTACGGTCCCTTTATCCAACACCACAATACGGTCCGCCCGGCGAACGGAGGCGATACGCTGGGCTATCAGGATCTTTGTGGTTTCCTGCCGGGATCCAGCTAAGGCGTCATACAGCTTTGCCTCGGTCTGCAAGTCCAAAGCGCTGGTGGAATCGTCCAGTATGAGGATTTCCGCTGGCTTTAGGACTGCCCGGGCAATGGAGAGCCGCTGCTTCTGCCCGCCGGAAAGACTCATGCCCCGCTCAGCCACCGGGGTGCCGTAGCCCTGGGGCTGGGTGGAGATAAAACCGTCCGCCTGGGCGATGCCCGCCGCCTGGCTGATTTCCTCCCTGCTGGCCCCAGGCCTGCCCCAGGCAATGTTCTCTGCGATAGGCACACTGAAAAGCTCTGCCTTCTGCAGGGCGATGGCGATCTTCGCACGCAGCGCCTGCTGGTCGTATTCCCGCACATCGATGCCATCCACCAGCACCGCGCCGGACTGCACGTCATAAAAGCGGGGGATCAGGTTCGCAAGGCTGGTCTTGCCGCAACCGGTAGCGCCCATAATGGCAACGGTTTCACCCGGATAGATCGTCAGGTCAATGTGCTCCAGCACCGGGCGCTCGCTGCCGGGATAGGCAAAGCTTACGTCCCGGAACTCTACCTGTCCGGACAGCCTGGCGGCGCCGGTAAAACTGCCGTTTTTCAGCTCGGGCCGGGTGTCTAAGATCTCCTTGATCCGCTTCCAGGAGGCCAGGCCCTTGGAGATATTCTGGAACAGCATCATCAGCATGAGAATACCGTTTAAGAGCTGAGCGGTATAGGTGATGGCGGCCATGACGGTTCCGGGGGTCGCGCCGCCCACGCCTGCCTGACGGGAGCCGGACAGGCAGATCGCCGCCACAACCAAATACATCAGGGCGTTGACTGCCGGGTTCATAAAGGCAAAAATCACCAGCACCCGCAGCTGGGTCTTGATCAGCTCGTCGTTGGCCTTGCCGAACCGGAGCTTTTCATAGGTCTCCCGCACACAGGCTTTAATGATGCGGATCCCGGGCACATCTTCCTGCATGATGGAGTTGATTTTATCAAGCTGGGCCTGGAGCCTGGAGAAAAGCGGATTGGCCTTCCGCAGGCAGAACACCATCACTCCCACTATAAAGGGAAAAACGCACAGCATAATAAAGCCGAATTTCCGGTTGAGCATGAACATAAAGGTAAGGCTGCCCAGGGTCAGGAACAGGCAGCGGATCATGCCCCGGACGAACTGTGAGACAAAATTCTGCACCTGGGTAATATCGTTGGTCACCCGGGTCACTAAAGTGCCTGTGCCGAACTTGTCCATCTGGGAAAAGGAGAAAGCCATAATATGCTGGAAAGCGTCCTTGCGCATTTCGTTGCCGATATTCTGGCCGGACAGGTGGACGAACACATTGTTCATGGAGCCGCAGAAGCCTCCGAACAGCACCAGGCCGATCATCTGCAGACCCAAAGTCCAGATCAGGTTCAAGTCGCCGGTACCGCGGTTGTTCAGGCCCAGCACGCCATCGTCTACGATCTGGCTCATAAGCCCCGGCTGCAGCAGATCCATCAGCACCTCGCCCACCATGAACAACCCGGCAGCGACGGCAGGCAGCAGGAACTCTTTAATATACTTCCACATAGGGCCTACCTGCCCCCTTCGCGAAACGCCCGTCCCCTGCCGCAGGGGTTCGGGCAGCTTTGGCAGTCGTGATCGCAGTGAAATCGGTCTTCCCCACCGACCTCTCCGCAGCGTTCCCGGCCTTCTCGCACGCTAGGGAGGCCGTGGCGTCCATGCCCCTCATGGTGGCTGCGGCAATGACGCTGCCTATCCGCGTAGCGGGACTCCCAGTCTGTGTTGACCTTTTCCAAAAGCCTCAAGAGATGCGATTTTTCCTCTCCGGATAAAGCGGAAAACATCTCCCCGTGCCGCCCATCTCGCTGGCTCTTTGCGTCTCTGGCCTGCCGGGAACCTTCCTCGATCAGGGTAATATCCACGGTGCGGTGGTCGGCTTCGCTCTCGGTGCGGGAAATGAGCCCCGCGGTTTCCAGCTTGGTGATCACCTCGCTGGCGGACCCGGGCTGAATGCCCAAACGCTGGGTCAGTTCCCGCTGGGTGATGGGACCTGCTTCCAAAAGCATGATCAGAATGCGTTTCTGGCTGCCCCGGCCCTCGGACAGATCCCGCATAATGTGGCTGATATCCCGCAGATTGATGACCAGCTTCCCGTTCACATCCTCCCGCTCATATTGAGCCCGGCGCTGGGCCACGCGCTTTTCATGGTCTTCCCCGTATCTCATACATAGAGCTCCTCTCGATTTATATTAGGTACCTTGATATTTTATCTCCTTTAACCAGCGATTGTCAAGGTACCTTTTTAATTTTTCTGATCCTTCTCGCCAGATCAGTCACAAGCAAATCATCATTTTCCTACAGGGCTGTTTTGCTCATAAAGGTTAATCCCATATCAGATCTGTGCGGGCGTCTGTACGGAGACCATGCAGCTGCATTGCGGGAGAATAAACAAGCGCAGCCCGCCCGGAAGGGCAGCTGTGTCGATAAAACGCAAAAGCGCCTGCCGCGCAGGAGATTCTCCTACGGCAGACGCTTTCGGTACGAGCCTTCTAGCTCCGTATTTCCAACACGATCTCTTCTTCCAGAACCAGTTCCCCACCATCGTTATAGGCCCGCACTGTCAGCGGCTGACTCAGATCCAGCCCTACATAGCCGTTTCGCAGGGGCAGGATCCAGCCGCTGTGCGGCGTGGACATATCCTCGTTTTCCCGGTCAGGCTGGCCGTACCGGTCGTATTCCCAGTAATACCTGTTGCCGCTCCAGCCGTTGATGTCGTGGGTGCTGACGCTGTCTATCATACGGCCATTCTGCCAGACCTCCACATTTAGATCTTCCCGCTTCCCACTGCCGCTGGCGATCGTAATAGTGGGCTTTTCCTGAGACGCGTGGTATTTCTCAACGATGTACCCTTCCTTCAGGTTTTTGACGGCTTCCGCTCCGCAGGCGTAATCTCCGATGGGCGGTTCCTTCAGGTCACTTTCGTCTCCCGTCCTGGCAAAACCATTTTGGAAATCTAGCACGAAGACCGCCTCCGTCTGCTGCGAGCCATTCTTGTCAAACAGCCGCCACACCAGGCTCCTTTCTTCCGTCTCCCCCAGCCCGGCATACACGCGAATGCAGCGCACCGTACCGTCTTCCTGCCGTATGGTGGTGCCTCCCCCATTGCCTATCTGTATCCCGTCCTCGAAAGTGGCCCCACAGGCTGGGTTAACATAACTTTCTGGATATTCGGCAATGAGACACGTCACCGTTGGGCTGGCAACAGCCGAGATCAACCGCACTCCGTTCTGCTCCATGCCGGAGCAATCGACAGACCGGCTGGGCACTTCCGTCTTCTGAGCGGTGAAATGCAGCTGAAAGCCGCTGTTATTCACAGGAATATCGAATCCGTCAAAGCACAGGACGATCTCCAAGCTGTCTGCGCCCTGCAGCCTATCCGGAACTCGGAAGGCTCGCTGCATGGCATACCGGCCGGAACCCAGCTTCGTGAGAAAATAGTCGTTCATGTCGCAGAAGCCGTTGCCATTATCCCGAGGAGAAGCCAGAAAACCGTCTGCGCCATGGCGCACCTGGCTTTCGCCGTTAATGAGGATATCATAGCCGGGACCCTGACGCTCTGCCAGCCGCTCCCCGTCCGTATCCAGCCGCAGCTCCAGTCCGGCGAACACAAAGCTGCCGTCATAGTAGACCTCTTTTAGCGCGGCCGTCATATGACTTGCACTTTCAGAAGGGATCGCCACCGTGTTTTCCTCTTCTCCGGACATATCCGCAGCCAGCCCCCCGATTCGGCTCATGGCGCTGTCACCATTTTCCGCAGGACGGCGGCCCAAATCGTTCACCGCTCTGAAAATGCTCCCCACAAGGGGGACGCTTTCCGCCAGAGCGGGATTTGCGCTGTTTACCCCCAGCATCAGCCCACAGGCTGCCAGCAGACCGGCCGTAGTACACAAACCGCGTTTCATCCAGACAGGCATGAGCCGCCTTACGGGCAGGCTGTCCGGCAGTTCGGCGTAAAGCTTGTGCAGACGGGCGTTTACGGTTTCCTCCGGCAAGGGGCTGCGTTCCAGTTCCCGACGCAGAAAAGCGTCTTGGCTATTTCGTTTCACAGGGGTCCCCCTCCCTTTCCAAATATATTTTTTTAAGTTTCTTTCTGCTCCGCATCAGTCTGGATTTCACCGTGCTTTCTTTTACGTCCAGCATTTGGGCAATTTCACGCACCTTGAAGCCGTCCACATAATACAAAGTCAGCACCAGCCGGTCGTTTTTGGCCAGAGCCGACAGGCTTTCCCGAATATCCAGCGCTTCGTCGGAGGGCTGGCCGCCCGGACCGGGACCTTCGGGCAGCTGTTCCATCGGCACATACCGCCTGCGCTGTCGGAGGATATCGCAGCAGTTGGAGATCAACACGCGGGTCAGCCAGGTTTTGAAATACCGAGGCTGGCGCAGGCCGCACAGCTGGGAAAAGGCTTCCAGAACCGTCTCAGAAATGGCGTCGGCTGTGTCCTCCGGGTCGTGCAGGACAGCCATGCCTGCCCGCATCATGGACGTTTTGTGGGCCTCCATCAGCTCGATAAAGGCGTCCTTGCTTCCGGACTGAGCCAGGCGGACCAGCTTTTCTGTGGATAGAGGCACGCTCTTTCCTCCTTTCCTGATGGTTTCAGTATAACGCGCTATACGTCTATTAGGCGCGGAACATTGGAAATTGGTTGCAGGATAACCGGAATTTTCAGATACTTATTCTTTCAGGAACAGGAACGTTTGGCCAGACAGGGACTGAAATACGACAAAAGAGACTGTTGCAAAATCCATGTTGCAGCGATCCCTTTTTGCTGTTGTAGCATCATTTTAGACCGGCACTCCGCTGACGGCAGAAATTGTAAATTCGAATAAGCTTGACGGAATTTTTCACCGTTCATCACGTTTTCGCCGCTTTACGGCTTTCGCCAGATAATAACCCAGCCAGACAAACGCGCCGAAAACCGCCAGGTACTCCAGCAGAAACAGGGCCAGCGGTTCACTGAAATCAAAAAGCACAAAATGACTCTTCAGCAGCATGTAGTCAGGAAGATCCCGCTTTACAAAGGCGTACCCGCCGTACAGGGCGAACAGCAGCCCTGCGATCTGGCACAACCATCCGCCCAGGACGGATCGATCCAGCCGCTTTCCGAAAATTCCCAGCATGATCCCCCAATGCAGGCCGAGATGGAAGCCCATCAGCGCGAAGCCCCAATAGGCACACAGCATGTGCAGTCTCTGGACCCAGCCGGTCTCATTCTGAATTTTTAAGAACGGCAGCACATGACGGGAAAGCACCACGCCGCTGACCATGGAACCCGCCATGGCGCACAGGAGCAGTGCGACCAGCAAAGTCTGCAAGACCCGCAGGGGCGTGTGCTTTCCCCTGAGGACGTTTCTGCTCCAGCTGCGGTTGAGAACATGGTGCAGAACCGTCAGCACAAAAAGGAAAATACCCAGCCATTCATGGACGGCCCCGCCGACGCGCTCAAAGGTCATCAGCAAAAGGAGCAGGACCGTCAGAACGACATCGATCCCGAATTTGACATGTTTTTTCATCGCATTTCCCCCAGCATTCAGATGGATCAGAATTCTGTAAAGCCAAACAACTTGTCAATTCGCGCTTTTGCGGTTACATCACCAGATTGACGGCCAGCCCCACCGCCAGTGAAAACACCATAACAAACGCAAGGTACAGTACAAAATGCTTCACTCCCAGCACGATTTTCAGCGCACCCAAATTGGTGATCTTCGTAGACGGCCCTCCCAAATTTTCAGGGTCGCCACGCTTTCGGCAAAGGCCATGCCAAACCCGCAGCCCGTCATTTTTTCGCCTTTTCCGGCGTTGCTGTATTTATTATAGGGAGATCCCGGAAAAAAGAGAAGTATCCATTGGTTCACCAGCGTATACCCTGCGGTTATAGCTCGGCTGGTGGTATAGTAATTCATGCCCACCGTGACCTGCACGAAGACCGTTCCCAGGATATAGACGGTGAGATAGTTGTCCGCGCAGGGCAGGGTTCTGTCGCTGGCGCCAAAAAGCCGCAGCAAAGGCGTTTTCCAGAGCAGGACCCCCGCGGTGATGAGCACCGAGGTCACAAACAGCATGGAAAGGCTGTTGCCCAGAAATTTTTCGATGGTCCGGCTGTCCCGCTTTCCCATATGGATAGCCGCGTGAGGCGAACCTCCTCGTCCGAACATGCCGGTAAAAGCCGTTGCCACTGTAACGATGGGCGCATAGATACCGATAGCCGCCATAGCCAAGGCGCCGTCCGACATCTGCCCAATGCAAATGCGGTCTACCAGATTGTAAAGCAGGGGGACGATCTGGGCGCAGAGGGTAGGAAACGCCAGAACCCCGCAAGCGATCCGCCTGTGCGATAACCCGAACTCCGTGCCGACACAGGGGTTCGGAAAAAGCAAGGAAATCCGCTTAAGCATTGAGCTTAAGCGGATTTTTTTGATATGCTGATCTTTAAGTCAAAGGGCAGTTCAAGTTTTTGGGCGGTGTGAACAAGGAAAACCCAAATTCATGATTTGGAAAACTCCTCGTGCTTTTTATTGAAAAAGGTTTTTGAACCGGTCCCAGAAAGTGGTTTCCGGCTGCCGGGGTTCCGCCGCCTCGGTACTGTCCTGCTTTTCTCCGGCCTTTTCCTCAAAACTGCCTGTACGCATCACATATTTTACGGAAAACTCCGTATTTTCTCCTTTTCCGGTACCTGCAAAATTCTCCGCAAGCCCGGTCATTTCCTCCAGGACCTTTGCAAGATCGGAATCGGGATCGACAGCGTCCGTCAGCTTTTGAACCGCCTTTTCCGCAAATTCCTGCATACCGTCCTTCAGTTTGGCGGTGCCGTCCTTCAGCTCTGCGCCGCCGGTTTGGAACTGCCGGATCGAATCCTCCACGGTCTTGCTGGAATCGGCCAGCGTATTCAGACCGGAAGAGAGAGTATCCGCCCCGGCAGAGATCTGCCCGATCCCGGTGGAAAAGGCGGAAGCTCCGCCTGCCAGGGCGTTGGTCCCTTCGCTCAAAGTCCCTGCCCCTGCCGCCAAGGCATTTGCCGCTCCTACCACGGTCCTCTGGCTGGAAGGGTCGCTGGGGTCATACAGCGCCGCAGAAAGCTGGTCTACCTGTCCCAGCATGGCGGAGGCGTCCGAAGCCAGGCCCTTGAATTCTCCCAGCATCTCATTCAAAGACGACAGATCGTAATCCGGCACTGCGGCGGACACTTGAGAAACGGCCTGAGTCCTTGCCGCCTGCATCTGCTCAGAACCGCATACCGCTGCGGCGATCTGTTCTGCCGCTTCATCGGTGATGGGATTTCCCGAGGGCAGGCCGCCGGATAAAACTGCGCCGATTCCATCGGATACACCGGAGGTCAGCGTGGGATTCGTGTTTCCCATACCGCTTTGCACGCCGCTCAAAATGGCGTTCTGTGTATCGGCGTCCAGCCCGGAGCCTGCCAATACCTGCTGCACCACCTGCAGGTCGGCCCCTTGGACCGTATTGACGATCTCGGCCGACTTTGCGGGTACAGACTGTTCCACCCCGCTTAAAGCACCGGAAAGCTGCTGGCTGATCGCTGCGCCGGCGGCGGAGGCGGCGGCCTTGGAGGCTCCCTGAGCTGCGCCGTCAAAAACCTGGCCCACTCCGGCAGACAGCTGCGATTTTAAACCGGAGGTATCGGGAATGGAAATGGAGTTGAGCTGCCCGGAAAGGGCGTTCATCTTGTTTTGCAGCGCGTTCTTTTTCTCCAAAGCGCCGGACAGGGCGGGAACCAGCTGCGTGTTGAGCTGCCCGGAAAGGGCGGCAGCTCCGTTCTCAAGCTTTGCCGCGCCCGAAGCTAATTCTCCAGACTTTTCCGAAAGCGTCCCGGCGTTTGCCAGCAGCACACCGCCTCCTTCCGCAAGCTTTTCAGCGCCGGAAAGAGCTTCCCCTACTCCTTCATCAAACTGGCTGTAGCCTTGGGCAAACTCGCCCAGCTTTTCCACCAACTCTCCTACGGCATCGTCCAGCTCTACCGTACCGTCCTGCAGCTGCTGAGAGGCGTCTGTCACCTCATTCAGCTGAGAAGCAAGCTCTTCCAGGTCAAGGCTCAGACCCTCCGCACAGGGAGCGGCGGCAAACAGGAACGTAGGCGCAGTGAAATCCTTGACGTCTGCCTCCAGAGTGATCCGGTCCAGCAGAAGTTCTTCCATATCCTGCAGTCCGTCCGGGAGCAGCCCGGAAAGGGAATCCTTTACGCCGGGCAGGGCCAGGAAGCAGGCCAGCTGGTTTTTGGAATCGGTCTGTACAGCGCCATGCTCCGCAACGACATTTTGATATGTGTCGGCAGGAAGCAGTACGCCGCACACGGTCAGGAAGGGCGTACAAATTTCCCTCTCCTTTCCCTGAAGTTTTACCGTTGTTGTTTCGTTGTTGGTAAGCGTCACGATCACCTTCAGGTGCCCGCTTTCCCCGGGAAGTTCCCGGGCGGAAAGCTCTTTTCCGTCCAGCTCATAGGAAATTTTCACGGAAACCGGCAGCGTATCCTCGCTTTTCCCCTGGTAATATAAATCGGTTTCGTCCGTATTCCAAAGAAATTCCCCGTTTTTTCTGACAGGGACCGTATCGCTTTTCAGATTCTCGATTTCTCCCAGACTGCTTTTATCTGTGGTATTGTGAAATCCCGTGTCACTGTGCAGCCAGTCACTGACGATCTGCTCCTTCACATTTCCGGTCTCGTCGAGAACAACATACACCGTTTCGTCCTTCTTTACGTTCCCCTGAGTTCCCACAGCGCCTGCCGGGGCGGTGCAGCTCAGAAGCAGAGCAAGCGCCAGAGAAATGACAAGTAGATTTTTCATTTTTCTTTTCATAAGTCGATCAAACTCCCTTCTTACTATGCGGTTTTGCGATCCAGCGATAGGTGGTTTTTTCCAGGACAGGCGCGGTGAGCACCAACAGGGCGGGAAGCACCAGCAGAATGACCGCCATGCTCAGCAGCGCGCCCCGGCTGATCAGCCTGCACAAACTGCCCAAAAGCTCCATTCTTGATACCAGCGAAACGCTGAAGGTGGCGGCGAAGAAAGTGAGGCCGCTGGTCAAAATGCTTTGGCTGCACTGCTCCACGGCAATGAAAGCTGCTTCTTTTGCGCTGCTGCCCCGGTTCATTTCTTCCCGGAACCGAGTCGTCATTAGAATGGCGTAGTCCACCGTTGCGCCCAGCTGAATGGTGCCGATAACGATGCTGGCAATAAACGGAAGAGTCTGACCCGTGAAATAGGGGATCCCCAGGTTGATCATGATTCCGCTTTCGATGGCGGCTACCAGCAGCACGGGGACTGAAACAGAACGGAAGGTCAGGGCAATGATCAAAAACACCACAATGATGCTGACCACATTCACGTTGCGGAAGTCCACGTCCGCCACCTCGATCAGGTCGTTGGTCATGGCGCCTTCCCCTGTGATCACTCCGGCAGGGTCGTACCGCTCCACGATTTTTTGCAGCTCTTTAAGCTGCACGCCCTGCTCCTGTGTGCCGCTCTCATAGGAGGAATTGGCAAGGATCATTCTGTGGCCGCCCGCTTCAAAAATATCCCGTATCTCATCAGGCAGGAAATCCTCCGGAATACCGGCCCCCAGGAATTTTTCACAGCTCAGCACCTGGTGGATCCCCTCCACCTGTTCCAGTTCCCGGGTAAGGTTCTGCAGATCCTGGGGAGACAGCTCTTCGCTTACCATGATGAAATGAGAGGTGGTCATATCAAAATCGTCCTTCAGGCGGTTGGTCCCCGCAATGCCCGGAAGATCCTGGGGCAGAGCGTCTGTAATAGTGTAATAGACCGGCGTTTTGGACTGTGCTACGGCGAAGGGAATAAACAGGATCACAAAAACGATCAGGATCGGTACTCTCCGCCTTACCACAAAGCCGGCCGTGCGCTTCAGCTTTGGGATAAAAGTGCGGTGCGCGTGCTTTTGAATGGAGCGCCGGAAGGTCATGATCAGCGCTGGCAGGATCGTAAGGGTACAGATAACGCCCAAAAGCACTCCCTTTGCCATGACGATGCCGATGTCCCTTCCCAGGGTCAGCCGCATGGTACACAGCGCCAGGAACCCGGCAATCGTAGTGAGAGAGCTGGCGGAAATGGAGGAGAAGGTTTTCTGAACGGCATGGACCATTGCAGTCTCATCGTCCGCCCCCTCCTCCTGCTCTTCCTCGAACCGATGCAGAAGAAAGATGGAAAAGTCCATGGTCACGCCAAGCTGCAGGACCGTGGCCAGCGCTTCTGTGATATAACTGATTTCCCCTAGAACGATGTTGGTGCCGAAATTGTAAACGATGGGAAACACCATTCCCAGCATGAACAGCAGCGGGATCACTGTTTCCTTCATGCTCAGAAATAGGATGAGCAGGGAAGCGCCTACCGCACAGCAGATATACAGGGGCATTTCTTCCTGCACCAGTGCCCTGGTATCCTCCAGAATGGCGGACATACCCCCAATAAAGCAATCCTTCTGCAGAAGCTGCTTGATTTTTCCCTGAGCCGCCATAGTGATCTCATTGGCGCTGGGGTTTTCAAACTGTACGATCAGCATGGTCGCCCCGCTGTCGTTGTAGAAAAATTTTTGCAGGTCTTCTGGCAGCATTTCTTTCGGCGTAGAAACATCCAGAATATCGCTGGTCCACAAAACGCTTTTTACGCCTTCGATCTCCGTCAGCTCTTCCTTAAGCTTCAAGGTGTCCGACGTGGTCATGTTCTCCACGGTGATCATAGAAACAGACGCCATATTGAAGTCGTCTTCAAGGTACTTTTCTCCAACCATGGATTTCAAGTCTTCAGGCAGATAGGTAAGAATATCGTAATTGATATAAGTACCCACTGCGCCGAAGACGGAGGGGATCAGCAGAAGAACTGCCAGCAAAAGCACCAGCTTTCTGTGCTTCACCACCCATCGGGCAAAATGTTCCATACGGTCACTCCCTTTTCGGTTTCTTGTGGAAAGGACCGGTCGGCAGCGGGAGCTTGCAGGAAGACTGCGTTGAGAGCTCCAGCTTTAGTCCGATCCTTTTCGGGCTTTTACACAGCATATGCGGCAAATTTCAATAAATGACTATCGGTCATTTAAGTTGCAGCCAAATGATATCGCAAAAATGACCAATAGTCAATATTCAAAACGCCGAAAAGCGCAGTCTTAAAAAATTGACTAATAGTCATTTTGCTGAATTTTGTAAAAACCACTTGCGATTTTCACAAAAACGTGCTTCAATTTAGACAGCCGAGCAGCCTGAAGCCGGAGAATTCCCGCGTTTTAGGAGGCCCTGTAAAGCTCTTTGCCTTGCAGCAGAGCCTGCCGGCGCCCTTTACGCTTATTTGAAGGGAAAAACTTTTTCGGAAACGGGGCCATCGCGTGGGCGAAAAGACGAACCTAAAAAAAGAACAGAAAAAGCAGAGTCTTTTGGACGCCGCTTATCGCCTTTTTCTGGAAAAAGGCGTAGCAAAAACTTCTGTGGACGAGATCGTGAAAGGGGCCAACGTGGCAAAGGGTACCTTTTACCTGTATTTTCACGATAAAGAACACCTTCTCCAGCAGCTTGCCTATCAGATTTCCTTTCGGGTGCTTTCCGAAGGGGACGAGGCTGTCAGTGCCCGGTATGTAGATGATTTTACGGAAAATGTCATTCTGCTGGTGGACTATATCATAGAATATTTCAGGCAGAATAAGCTGATCCTGCGTCTGATCCAGAGAAATTTCTCCTGGCCCATGGTAAAGCGGCAGATGAGCCTGCGGGAGGACCCCCTCTGGGATAAGCTGATGACCTCTGTCGAAAAAAGCAAGGTCGCCCAGGGCAGAACGGAGGAAGAGCTTTTCAAACTTATTTTTGTTGTTTTGGAAATGATCGGATCCACCTGCTATTCTTCCATTATCCTGGGGTGTCCCGATTCCATCGACAATATGAAACCGGTCCTCTATGATTTGATACGAAAAATGCTGAAATAGCAGCGGTGCGTTGCCAAAAATCCTGAAAGGCCCGTCCGGCTGAGCCAATTTCGAATCATCACGTTCGAGTCTCAGGATAAAATCCCCTAAAATTCAATTTTCAAGCAGCGGCCACAACGAATAAAAAGCCTGCCGCAGTAGGAAACCCCCACTGCGGCAGGCTCGTTTTCTATTTCACTTTGACCGTACGAAGCCCGATGCAGTCCCGCTCATCCTTTGGTTCCAGCTGTACGGGGAATTCACGTCGTCCCAGGCACAGCCGATCGCTTCCAGGTCATAGTTGTCCGCGACCTGCCGTGCCGCTGCGACGGCCCCGCAGTAGTTCCTCCTCTCGGAATGGCGTGCTCTGAAACATCAGAGATCCGGCAGCAGGAACTCGGAAAACTGCTTTCCTATTCCATCGGAATGCCCCCCATAGACCATCTGACAATCGACAATTAACTGTAAAATAGAGGAACGGCGTGGTTACGGTACAGCTCGCCGACGGCTGGTATCGGGGCTCCTACGGAGCCTGGGGGCTGCGCAATCAGTACGGCGCCCAGACCAAGCTGATGGCTCAGCTGGAGATCACCGGGCAGGACGGCGGCGTTGCCACCATCGCAACCGATGGAAGCTGGCAATGGAGCAGCGACGGTCCCATTCGCTTTGCAGACAACCAGGACGGAAAGGTGGTGGACGCCGGCCTGACTCCTTCCTACGGCGGCAGGGCACAGACGACAAGTCATTCTGTAATCCCCACTGCCTTCGACAATGTCCCTGTCACCGAGCACGAGACCTGCAAGCCCATGCCTATTACAATCCCTTTGGGCAGAACGGTGCTGGGCTTTGGGCAAAATGTTGCCGGATATATGAAATTCACCATACAGGCAAAAAGGACAGCGAATTTTTCTGGGCTTTGGAGAAATGCTTGACAAAAGCGGGGAATTCACTCAAAATAATATTCAATGCTCCAAGAAAAAGATCACCACTACCCTGCAGCAGGCGAAGTATTTCCGCAAGAGCGGTGAGAACCGTTATAAGACCGCCTTTGCCATCTTTGGCTTTCAATATGTACCGGGCCTGATGGCGAAGATTTCCGAACAGTTGGGTCTTAAAAACGGCGTGAAGGCATTCCGGGCATACAGCGATGGCTGCCGCATGACTTTCTGAAAATGCCAGACAGGCATTTCTTTAAAGGTATCTGTAAAATGATCTGGAGGTGATGAAATGAAACAGTATCTTGCCATCGACATTGGAGCGTCCTCCGGCCGGCACATCGTAGGCTGGCGGGAGAACGGAGAGATCCGAACAGAAGAGGTTTACCGCTTTTCCAACGGAATGGTGAAACGAGACGGCCGCCTCATTTGGGACATGGAGTCCCTTCTTTCTCATGTAAAGGCAGGCATAGACACAGCTTTGGAACAGTTTCCCTGCATCATCAGCCTTTCCATCGACACCTGGGGCTGCGACTATGTGCTTTTGCACGGAAACGAGCCGGTCTTTCCCTGCTATGCTTACCGGGACAGCCGGACGGAAGCGGTTATCCCACAAGTCCATGAGAATATCCCGTTTGACGAGCTTTACCTCCGCACCGGCTGCCAGTTTCAGAGCTTCAACACCGTCTATCAGCTCTATGCAGACCGGCAGGCCGGGCGGCTGGAGGGGATCACGGATTTTTTGATGGTGCCGGAATACCTGCTGTGGAAGCTCACCGGGGTGAAAGCCAAGGAATACACCAATGCCACCACCACCGGTCTGGTGAACGCCCAAACCGGGGAATTTGACCTGGAGATCGCAGAAAGGCTGGGGCTGCCCGCTCGGCTGTTCCCCAAATTGTCTCAGCCGGGGACAGTGGTGGGAAACTATCGGGGCGTCAGGGTCGTCCTCTGCGCCACCCACGACACTGCCTCTGCGGTGGAAGGCATTCCCATGGAAGGGAACCAGCCGTACATCTCCTCCGGCACATGGAGCCTGCTGGGGGTCAGGACTCCCCTGCCCTTCACGGACAGGAGAAGTCAGAATGGAAACTGGTCCAACGAGAGCGGCGTGGGCTATAACCGCTATCAGAAAAACATCATGGGCATGTGGCTCCCCAACGAGCTTCGCCGGGAGCTTTGCCCGGAAAAGCCCTTTTCCGAAATCGTGGCGGAAGCCGAGACAAGTGCTTTTACCAGTACGGTGGATGCCAACGCTCCTGTGTTCCTGGCCCCGGCCAGTATGAAGGCTGCCTTTGACGGGGCGCTGGAAACAGCCCCTCAGACTGTGGGGGACTATTTCCGCTGCGCCTACCGCTCTCTGGCGTTGAGCTATCGGGACGCCATTTGGGAACTGGAGAAGAATACGGGGAAAACCTACGAAAGGCTGTACATCGTGGGCGGCGGGGCCAAAAACGAGTTTTTGAACCGCCTGACGGAGGAAGCCGCAGGTAAAAAAGTGATCGCCCTGCCCATTGAAGCCACGGCGCTGGGCAATCTCAAAATTCAAATGGAGGTCGACGACACATGAGCTATCAGGAAGCAAAAGCAAAATACGCCGCCATGGGAGTGGACACGGACAAGGCCGTAAAAGCGCTGAAAACAATTCCGGTATCCCTCCACTGCTGGCAGGGGGACGACGTGAGAGGCTTTGACACCGACCCGTCCAAACCCCTCACCGGGGGTATCCAGACAACGGGCAACTACCCCGGCCGGGCCAGGACTCCCGAGGAGCTGATGTCGGACATAGATCAAGTGCTGGCGCTCTGCCCCGGCACAAAGAAACTGAACCTCCACGCCTCCTACGCCATCTTTGAAAAAGGCGAGTGGGCCGACCGGGATAAACTGGAACCCAGACACTTCAAAAAGTGGGTGGACTTCTGCAGGGAACGGGGGCTGGGCTGTGACTTCAACCCCACTTTCTTTTCCCACCCCAAATGCGACCCGCTGACCCTGAGCAGCCCTGACCGGTCGACCCGGAAATTCTGGATCGACCACGGCAAAGCCTGTATCCGCATTTCCAATTACCTGGCCCAAGAGCTGGGCCAGCCCTGCGTTATGAACATCTGGACCGGGGACGGCTTCAAGGACATTCCCGGGGATCGCATGGGTCCCAGGGAGCGCTACCGCCGGGCCATCGATGAAATTCTGAGCGAACCCTACGACTTCAAGCTGGTAAAGCCCTGCATCGAGAGCAAGGTTTTTGGCATCGGAGTGGAGGCTTACACCGTGGGCAACGCCGAATTTGCCCTGAGCTACGCCGCCTTCAACCGTGATAAGTGTATCCCCCTCATGGATAACGGGCACTATCACCCCACCGAGGTGGTCAGCGATAAGATCCCCGCCCTACTGGCCTTCTTCCCGGAGATTGCCCTCCACGTCACCCGGCCGATCCGCTGGGACTCAGACCATGTGGTGCTCTTCGACGATGAGACAAAGGAGATCTGCCGGGAGATCGTTCGCTGCGGCGTGGAACGGGTAAACATTGCTCTGGACTATTTTGACGCCTCCATCAATCGCATTTCCGCCTGGACCACCGGCTTTCGCAACCTCCAGAAAGCCCTGCTCTTCGCCCTCCTCCAACCCATCGAGGAACTGAAAGCTCTTCAGGACAAGGACGATTGGACCACCCTCATGGTGCTTCAGGAGGAACTGAAGACTGCTCCCTTCGGGGAGGTCTGGGAGGAGTACTGCCGCAGAGCGGGAGTCCCCGCTGACGGGGAATGGCTCCCCGCTGTAAAGCAATACGAGGCTGACGTGCTCAGCAAAAGAGGTTGAAAAACATGAAAAACATTTTGGAAGCGCCCTTTTTGACCGAAATGACGCGGACCTGCGCCAATATGTACGCCCATGGCTGGGACGAGCGCAACGGCGGCAACATCTCCCTTCTGCTGGAGGGGACCGATGTAACGGAGTATGTGAACGTAAACGCCATTCTTCGGGAGATCCCCACCGGCTTTGAGGCTCCGGAGCTGGACGGAAAAATCTTTCTGGTCACCGGCACGGGGAAATATTTCAAGAATGTGCAGTACGATCCCGCCTGCAATCTGGGCTTGGTAAAGCTTACAGACAGCAGCAGGACCGCCCAGCTTCTCTGGGGCTTCTCCGATGGCGGCAGGTTCACCAGCGAGTTCCCCGCCCACATGATGAGCCATGCCGTCCGGCTGGCGATGGATCCTAAAAATCGTGTTGTGATGCACTGCCACCCCACCAACCTGCTGGCGATGACCTATGTTCATGACCTGAACGAGAAAGCCTTCACCCGCACCCTCTGGCAGATGTGCACCGAGTGCATCGTGGTGTTCCCCGATGGGGTGAACGTGCTTCCCTGGATGCTTTGCGGCACTAACGAAATCGGTCAGGCCACAGCAGAGAAGATGCAAACCGCCCATCTGGTGGTTTGGGCTCAGCACGGCATCTACGGCGCAGGGCGTGACCTGGACGAGGCTTTCGGCCTCATCGAGACCGCCGAGAAAGCCGCCGAGATCTATATGAAGATAGCCCATCTGCCCTTAGTGAACACCATCTCCGACGAGCAGATGCACCTGCTGGAAAAACGCTTCGGAGTGAAGGCCCGGACAGGCTGGCTGGACTAAAAGCTCTAAGATCCCATACGCTTAAACCAAATCGAAAGCCGCCGGTTTGTCTGGCGGCTTTCGATTTCTCTTTAAGGCGCAGGTACTGCGATACCAGGCAGAAAAGTTAAAGGCTAAAAGGGACGTATGCTCAGCATGACCACAATAGGGCCTGTATCCCCCAAAACTCACGCGGATTTTCCAAAGGGCCGGTTTTGCATGTTTTCTCCCCAGTACGTTCAGAACTTTACCTACATTTCACCCGTTTATGCTTTTCGATTTTACAAACTTGGCTTATGCTGAGAGCATCGCCTCCAACGCCATCAATGTTGTGGGCAACCTCATCGGCGTATTTGTGCTGCACGCAGGCGTAGCAGGTGTGGCATGGCCCACGCTCATTGCCCGGGTGTTTTCGGCGGTGGTCATTACAGCGCTGTGCTTCGGCAAAAGGGCCGACGTCCGCTACACCTGGCGGCAGATCTGCAAATGGAACGGAGGGCTCATGAAACGTGTCCTGCGCATTGCCGTGCCCAATGGGGTGGAAAACGGCATCTTCCAGCTGGTAAAGGTCGCCCTTTCCAGCGTGGTGGCCCTGTTCGGCACCTACCAGATCGCCGCCAACGGCATTGCCCAGAGCATTTGGAGCCTGGCGGCTCTGGCCGGGGTGACCATGGGGTCGGTGTTTATCACTGTCATCGGCCAGTGCATGGGGGCAGACGACACGGCCCAGGCGGAGCATTACTTCCACAAGCTGCTGAAGATCACCCTGACCATCTCCCTGATCTGGAACGGGCTGGTCTTTGCCATTACGCCGGTGATGATAAATTTCTATCAAATCTCTGACGGGGCCAAGCACTTAGTGATTATTCTGGTGCTGATCCACAATGTGTTCAACACTGTGGCGTTCCCCATGTCCGGCCCCCTCAGCAATGGTTTGCGGGCGGCTGGGGATATCAGGTTTACCATGATCGTCTCCATTGCCTCCACCATTGGCGGGCGGCTGCTGTTCTCCATCTTATTCGCTGTGGTATTGAACTGGGGCGTGATCGGCATTGCGGCCGCCATGTGTCTGGACTGGGTCATCCGAGCGGTCATTTTTGCCCTGCGGCTGAAGTCTGGAAAATGGAAAGAATTCAAAGTGATTTGAAATGAGGGAAAATTTATGGAACTTCGCGTACTGCATTATTTTCTCGTAACAGCCCGGGAGGAAAACATTACCCGCGCCGCCCAAAAGCTCCATATTACACAGCCCACCCTCTCCCGGCAGCTGATGCAGCTGGAGGAAGAGCTGGGCACTACCTTGTTTCACCGAAGCAATCACCGCATTGCGCTCACCGAGGACGGTATGCTCCTGAAGCGCCGGGCCCAGGAGATTTTGGAACTGTCTGAAAAAACGCAGCAGGAGTTTCAAAGCCGTGAGGAGCTGGCCGGGGAAATCGCCATTGGCTGCGGCGAGACCTGCAATATGGCTCATTTGTCCGAGCTGATGGCATCTTTCCGGGAGCAGCACCCGCTGGTGCAGTTCCGTATCCGCACGGCTATCGCCGACGACGTGAAAGAATACATTGAAAGCGGGCTTTTGGATATGGGACTGCTGCTGGAACCTGTAGAAACGCCCAACTATGACAGTATCCGTATGCCCCGCCAGGAAAACTGGGGGGCCTTGGTGCGGGCGGATTCTCCCTTGGCCGAGATGGGTAGCGCCAGCCCCAAGGCGCTTCTGGACTGGCCCCTGCTGCTGCCATGGCGAGAGTCCGTCCACAGCCAGCTGATAAATTGGTTCGGGAAGGATTACAAGCAGATACAGATAGCCGCTAGATTTGATTTCACCTTCAATGCCGCCATCATGGTGAAACACCGCATGGGGGTGGCACTCTGTCACGACAAAGGCACCGCCTTTTTCCCTAGCCTGCGTATGATCCCCCTGGTGCCCAAGCTGGAAAACGGCGCTGTATTGGCTTGGAAAAAGGGGCAGATACGTTCCCGGGCGGTAGAGCAATTTATCGCTTACATCAAAGGTACCGGGGTATGACGGCATGGCGTACACGATTGGTATTTCTTAGACGAGTATATCCAGCGTGTGCTGAAATGGCCGGACGTCCTGTCCTGTGAAAAAGAATAGGAGAAGATTTCCATGAAAGTTTACCGATCTGAGAAAGGGCAAGCGAGGCCCGGCCCGGTACAGCCCATTTTGCCGGAAAATTTCGCACCCATAAACCATACAGAACTGCGTTGGCTGGGCGGGGGCGGTATTCTGCTGAACTGTCGGGGCACGGTACTTATGATTGACCCGGTGCTGGAGGGGTTCGATATGCCCCTGCTGTTTGAGCCGCCTATCACGGCTCCCCAGGCGCCGCGCCTGGACGGAGTGCTCATCACCCACATCGACAACGACCATTTCAGCGTGCCAACCTGCCAGCATCTGGCGGGGGTGTGCAAATCCTACCACGCCACCCAGTATGTGGCGGAGGTCATGCGGGAGAACAGCTTGCCCGGCACAGGCCACGATATCGGTGGGAAATTTACAGTCGGGCCGGTAAACGTGACCCTCACTCCGACCTGGCACAACTGGCAGAGCGAATCCCCCGACCACCAGTATCGGGAGTGGAAGCGGGAAGACTACTGCGGCTACTGGCTGGACACGCCGGACGGTACGATCTGGCTCCCCAGCGATTCCAGGCTGCTGCCGGAGCATTTGGAAATGCCTGCACCGGATGTGATCCTGTTTGATTTTTCTGATAACGACTGGCACATCGGCTTGGACGGTGCGGTGAAGCTGGCAAACGCCTATCCCCACGCCCAGCTGCTGTGTATCCATTGGGGCACGGTGGATGCGCCGAAGTTCAGCCCCTTCAACGCAAACCCGGAAGTGCTGCTGAATAGAGTGGAGGACGCTGCCCGTGTTCTTGCGTCAGCCCCCGGACAGGCGCTGATTTTAGAAAAAGCCAAGTGCCATTTAGAAGGTGTATCTGAATGAAATAAAGTATGAAGTTTCGGATAAATTGACAATTGTTGAGCGCAGAAAGGCCCCTGCGAGCGGTTTTCGCTTTTTGCAGAATTACCCCGCGCTGAGAACCAATTATTGGGGGATTTTTGTTTTCCGGCATATCATCACGATGGAATTTCACGGAAACGAAACCGCAAAACGTTCCATGTACAGGAAAGAAGGTATAAACTCATGATGCAGTGACCGAGGCCCTTGCAATACAGAGACATTGCTGGATCTCACCAGAAAATTTTGCCGCTTTCCAAGAAAGTCTCTATATCGCCACAGAAACGATTTTACAGCTTTCCTTGATCTTCTGAATATCCGCCATAGTCAGCAGCTTCCGCTGCGCAAGAGAAACTGCGGTTTTTTCAAAGAAATCCTGATTGAGGGACAGCACTTCTTTTGCCTTCCGATAATATTTTTCAATTTCGGCTGAAACAACCCGCTCCTGCTCATACAAACTCTGTTGGGAATTTTCAAAACGGCTTTGATGGAGATAAAGTCCGTTGATACAGGTGTTCACAACAAGATTTCGTGCCATGTCAAACGCCTGGTCGATATCCCATTTGTCTCCTGTGTCTGAAATCCCATATTTTTGATCCAGCGCCGCAACACCGCCCAAGGTGCTGATAATGCGGCTTTTCTGCCAGTAAAGCGGCGCTTTGCTTTCATCGTTCCAATAGCTTGTAAACCCTTCGTGGTATCCACTTCTGTTGCACACAAAAGCCAGCGTCACACTTTCCGGGCACAGCGCTTCTGATATCACCGCATGACCTGCCTCGTGGTACACAAGCTGGGCCATGGCACTGTTCGGATCGGAAAGAAAAGAAATGTCGCTGCTTTTCAAACCGGTCTCAACATCCGGCGAAACATGAAAGATGAGCCGCAAACAGGCTTTCATGAAGTGTTCCATCGTGATCGTTTCCATGCGTTCACATCCCGCATATAGTCCTGCTTCGTTAATAACGGTTTCCAGCTCTGCGCAGGAACGTCCGTCCATAATTCTGGCAATCATTTTCGGGTCAGCCTTGTCCGTAAAATGCTTGGACTTCAGATAGTGTGCAATGATATTTACGGCGTCCTGTCCCCGGGGAGCTTCCACTTCTATCATGCGGTCAAACCTACCTGCCCGGCACAGGGATCTGGGAAGCGCACGAATGTTGTTGGCTGTGGCCAAAACAAAGACCTGTTTTCCTTTTGCTTCGTCAATGCAGGATTGCACCGTAACATATTCTTCCGTATCCGGGTGACCTTCATCGCTATTTGCAAACTTGTCCATATCGTCCAGAAAAACAATGGACGGCGCATTTCTCATAGCTTCTTCAAAGGTCTTTTTGATTTTATTGACAAAAAGGCCATCGGGCGAATCCTTCCGGCAGCAGAACACTCTGCGCCCGCTGTCTTCGATTACGGCGCTTGCCATCAGAGATTTGCCGACTCCCGGCTCTCCATACAGCAGAAGCCCTCTCGGAGCAGATACCCCCAATTTGTCATCGCTTTCTCTGCTTTTCAGCGTGTCGCTGATTTGCCGCAGCTCGTTCTTGATAGAAGCGTACCCGATGATTTTGTCAAATGCGTTCATGTCTATTCCTCCGTTTCTTTGGTGTAAGTATAAGATACATCAAAGCATGGAATAAAAAGAGGACATCGACTTTCGGACGTTTCTCAAAAGGAACGTTTCCTGTTTTTTACGGAAGCTTTTTCCACCTGCTCAAAATGGAAGAACACTCTTTGTTGTTTCCTGATATCTGATTGATATGAAAATCTTCAGAAGAACGATTCTCAGGGTGATAACAATCCAGCACGACCTTTACGCAATTGGGCAGCATGTCCTTTACCGTGTCATATACGCCAAAGCATACCACATATGTAGGCTGGAAAAGCTCTATTTGCTCCCGAATGAGGTTTTCGTATCGCTTCACATAATGGCCCAGTTGTGCCGGTTTTGTTTCTCCAAATCCACCGCGCTTGTTCAGGTTCATATATCCAAAGTGCTTATCCCGCAGCTGTTCTTCTTTTTCTCCGTAAATGACAGAGAGGGCTCGCCCAATTGCTTTCTCATAAGGAGTAGGAGCGCCTTTTTTACGATCCGCTTCATTGAACCAGAAGTGGTCTTCCAGCTGTGGTTTTCCCTCTGTATTTGCTTCTTTCAATATAAACAGCACATCGACCTTTGGGGCGTCCGTATGCACGTCCCCATTTAAAGACGTCACCCCGTCCCAGCAAAAGCTTCCCTGAAAACCATTTTCCAGAGATTTTCCCTTAGGAGGCTTGGGCAATGTCTTCTTAAGACTCTCCTCCGATTCCGCTTCCTGCTTCGATTTCCAATAGCGAAACAACTCTTCCATCTGGTTGTACATACCACTTTCATTCATGGCTTTTTTCCTCACTTTCATAATTATTTCTTGCTTCTTCAAGGTCCCTTTTCACTTGCTCTGCCAGAGACGAAGGAGAAAGAATTCTGGTATAAAGAGCATATTGAAGCGCCCACTTTCGCATGGCCATCACATTCACCTTAACTTTGACGGCGTCACTGCGCTGGAATTCAAAGAGCTTTCTGAAGTGACAGGCAGAGTCTTCGATATGACGGTAGAGTTCGATCCATCGGAATGCAAAGAGCTGGAGATCCGTGTCGGAGCTGATGAGAGGTTTTATACCGCCCTGATTTACGACGGCGCTGCAAATACCTTCACCACAGATCGCACCTACTCCGGGTGTCCCCGGGATCTGCTGTCCGTTCGGAAGATGGCGCTGCCGGAGCAGACCAGCCCTGTCAAGCTGCGAGTCCTCATGGACAAGTACAGCGTTGAGGTCTTTGTGAACGACGGCGAAAAGGTCATGACCTCGCTGACCTATGGACCAATGAGCGCAGAAAAGATATTCTTCCGCTCTACCGGGAGCTTCCATGTGACATTTCATGAGATTCAGGAGCAGCCTCGCCAAAATAATTCTTGAAGAATGGCAAAAGATGGTGTAGCATAAAGCTGCAGGATCTCGAATCTGACAAAGGAGAAAAAAGTATGAGCCTTTCCGTTTTGGAAAACAGAACCAGCTTTGCCTTTTCGGCGGAGAACCCTACCGGGGAAAAGGGCGGCGGCACCCGGGGTGGGGACTGTGAAAAGCTGCGCCCCTGCATTGAAATAGAACCCGGCGAAACCGTGACCCTCTGCGATACCGCCGGACCGGGCATGATCACCCATATCTGGTTTACCGGGTATATCGGGCATTCCTTCATTCTGCGTATGTATTGGGACGATTTGGAGCAGCCCTCGGTGGAAGCGCCGATCTCTGCCTTTTTCGGCTGCGCCTATGACGAAAATTTTATGGATCGGGACGGAAACTACCCTGTCCTGAATTCCGCCATGGTGCTGGTGGCCCCCGGCCGGGGGTATAACTGCTACTGGGAGATGCCCTTCCGCAAGCGGTGCAGGATCACCATGGAAAACAGAGGAGAGGAAAAACAGACTCTGTTTTACATGATTTCCGGCTGGCACGGGGAACTGCCGGAAAACAGCGGCTATTTTCACGCCGCCTACCGGCAGGAACACCCGGTGCAAAAGGGCAGAAGCTATACCGTGATCGACGGGATTCAGGGGAAAGGCTGCTTTGCGGGACTGAGTCTGGCCTCCGGCATGAACGGCCACAACACCTGCTGGGTGGAGGGCGAAGCCAAAATGTATCTGGACGGCGACCAATACCCCACTTTGAACTACACCGGCACGGAGGACTATTTCTGCGGGGCTTACGCCTTCGGCAACGATGTGTACCAGCACCGCTATCAGACCTTTTCCGGGCTCTATACCGGCATGTACGCCATTCTTGGGGACACCGGTGAAATGTACAATCACCAAAAGCGGTTCCTTCTGTACCGCTGGCACGTGAAAGACCCGGTCTATTTTCAGCACGATTTCCGCATGACCATTGACAATCTGGGCTGGACAGGTCCCAGATATGACGACTACACGACCGTTGCGTACTGGTACCTGACCCAGCCCGCGCCCACGCCGGTGGAGCTTCCATCTGACCGGGACATGATCATGAAATAAAAAAGGAGGACAAAGCGGTGGCAGAATTATTGAGCATGGGAGAGCTGTTGATCGACTTTACCCCCACGGGGGCTACGGAGGACGGCAGGCTGCTGTTTGCCAGAAACCCCGGCGGCGCGCCCGCGAACGTGGCGGTGCAGGCCCACCGGGCGGGGGTCAGCGCAGGCTTTTTAGGCGCCGCCGGAAAGAACTGTTTCCCTTTGCGCTTTCGGAACTGGAGCTTCCACAATGGATCCTGCTGACGCGATTTCAGGACTTTCCAAAAGCGTTTTATAACGAAATCCCTTTCAGCAAAGAGGCTCCCAATACACTGCACAGCAGTTTTGAGGGTATTGCCAAACAGCTTCGCACACCGGGAGATGCTGTAAAGGCTTTGAAAAGCTCCTCCCTGCCGGATATCAAATCGGTTAGGAAGCTTTTCCTCGAACACCCGGGATATTTCTTCTACATCGAAGAATGCGCCATGCTGTATGACATTTTTCAAGATCCCAATTTGCTGTGCAGAGTATTGCAGCCCCAGAACCGTGATAAAATCTATCCGGTTCTCAGCTTTCTGCACCGCTGTCCCGGGACATTGAAGTTTTATCAGGATTATGCCGAAGTAATGGGAACTACCGGATTGTGCAAAGAGCTGGAAAACGGTAAAATCGTCTACGAAAACTACGGTTATATCGAAACCTACGTTTTGTCAAAGCCTGAAGTGCAAAAGGCAGAGCAGTGTTGCTGGAAAGAGAGAAACTTCCCTTTTGCGAGTAGTTTTCACGGGGAATTTTGCCTTCCCATTGCGCCGAAGCCTCCGGAAGATATTCCCGACAGTGAAATGAACGGATACTCTTTTCGCTGGCTCAGGTCAGAGCGGGAATACGTATCAGCAGGAAAGGCCTTATCCAACTGCTTGGTCAGCTGGGATGTAGAGTGCCAACCGGTTTTGACAGTTGCACCGCTTTCAAAAGGTTTAACAAAGAATCCTATCGCAGCTGTTGAAGTGGAAGTCTATCCTGGAAATGATATAACCATAACCCAGGCATTTGAAGCGCGAAACAGAAGGATTGAAAAAGGTTCTCCGCTCTATCTGGCGCTCCGCAAATGGTGCGAACGATTCAACGTTTTCTGGGGCGAATAACGGAAGCGCTGCGCAGTACCTGATTCAGCGATGAATTCTACTGCGCTTTTCCCAGAGTGGCCACTTGGTTTGGAGGAACAGAACACGGGAAACCAGTGCTGGGGCGTAGGTACAATCTGAAAAGCGATGGGAGCGTGACTGCTTCAAGGTCCCTAACTGCCTGTTGGGTTTATCCGCTGGAGAAATAGCTGTGTATTCCTATCTCCTCCGCTGTGAGGATCGGAATAGTTACACCTGTTATCCCAGCTTTCGGACGATTGGTAAGGCGGTTAGGCTTAGCAGAAACACCGTGCAGAAGTATGTTTCCAGCCTTGAGAGTAGAGGGCTGATTGAAACTGAAAAGACTTCCGTGTTCCGCAAGGATGGCTCAAAGTGGAACGGCAACTTGAAATTTTCTATCCTGCCGATCCAGTCTGCGCTGGAGCTTTACAACGAGCAACAAGCGCAGAGCACACACAGTTGACCACAGAAGCCCCTGCGAGCGGTTTTATTTTGCCGGTAGGGCTGGGACACCACCCAGCAGGTCAAAAGGCAAATTCAAACCCGTGTGGCAAAAGTGTGGAGCCGGGCAATGAAATGTTCATAGTTCGATTTTGCAAAACGTCTATACGCTGGAAACCTGCCTTTGGGCAGGGCAAGCATAGCAGACGGCTATACGCCGTCCGCCAGCCGAGTAAGGAAGACTTGCCCACGCAGGAAACCATCACGGTATTCACCCCAGAGGAAATTGAAAAATTTAAAGCCGAAGCGTTTTCAAAATTCAGAAATGGGAAGCCCAAATACCAGCAGCCGGCTGCC